>JBOHWM010000289.1:0-9805 GCA_050736555.1 Binataceae bacterium (SeqCode) | reverse complement strand
AGCACGTTCATCCCAAAGGCCTTGCCATAGCCGGCGACCACGGCGCCGATTCTGCCGTAGCCGTAAATCCCCAGCGTTCGGCCGCGCAGGCCGGTTCCGAGTGGAGCGGCCTGCCATTTCCCAGCCTTGAGCGCCGCAATTTCGGCCGGCAGATGGCGCATCGCGGCGATAATCAAGCCCCAGTTCAATTCCGCCGTGGCATACGAGGGCCGCCCTGGCATCGTGTAGGAGGAAACAATCACATCGTGGCGGATGCACGCGTCCACGTCGATATGCGGATAGGGGCCGGCCTGGCTGATAATGCGCAGTTGGTTAAGACGTTCGATGAGCGGTGCGCGAACCGGCGTGCGTTCACGAATCAGGACCAGCGCCTCAGTATTCTTGAGCCGCGCGGCCAGCAGGTCCACATCTTTGGTATGGTCATTCCATATACTTACTTCATGGCTCGCTATTTTGCCGAAGCACTTAAGCGTCCGCACCGTGTCCTGGTAGTCGTCGAGTATCGTGACCTTCATTTTGAATATGCTTTGCAGAACAGGCTTGCGCCCGTCAACGCCAACTTGCCGATCGCAGCCGATATGCGAGAGGCCATCGCGGGATTTGCGGCGCGCGCCCGCGGCGGGTTAGATTCGGGCGCACATCATTGGAGAGACGCTGATGCAAGAATTGTTGCCGATAGCCGACGAACTTGCCGCGTTACTTAAGGCCCGCCGCGAAACTATCGCGATCGCCGAATCATCGACCGGCGGCTTGATCTCGGCCGCGCTGCTGAGCGTCGCCGGCGCTTCGGCCTATTTCATCGGCGGCGGCGTGCTTTACACGATCAAGGCGCGCCGGACGGTGTTGGACTTGCCCGACGCGGCGTTCGCGGAGATGCGCCCGTCGACCGAACCTTACGCGATGACGATGGCGCGACGCGCGCAACAACGCTTTGCCACAACCTGGACGGTGGCTGAAACCGGCGCCACCGGTCCAACCGGCAACCGCTACGGCGATGCCGCCGGTCATACCTGTATCGCGATAGCGGGACCAATCGAGCGGACGCTCACGCTCGAGACTGGCAGCGATGATCGCGTCCGTAACATGTACGCGTTTGCCGCCGCCGCGCTGAAACTGCTGAAGGAATGCATCACCGCAAGCCCGAACGCGAACGCTTGAGATCGTGACGTCGCGTATCCGTCGATCAACCCGGGGTGTTTATCATTGCCGACGTGGACGGGTGTTCAGCCGCGGCCGATAAACGGCATCTTGGTCGCCATCACGGTCATGAACTGAACATTGGCGCCCCGAGGCAGGCTTGCCATATAGACTACCGCGTCGGCGACCGCCTGCACGTCCATGGTGGGCTCCGCCGCAATCGTGCCGTTGGCTTGCGGCACGCCCTGGCTCATCCGCGCCGTCATTTCCGTCACCGCATTGCCGATATCAATTTGACCACAGGCGATATCGTATTTGCGTCCATCCAGAGAAGCCGAACGCGTAAGCCCCGTCATCGCGTGCTTGGTCGCGGTGTACGGCGCGGAATTGGGACGCGGCACATGGGCCGAGATGGAGCCGTTGTTGATGATTCGCCCGCCACGCGGATCCTGCGCTTTCATCAGGCGAAAGGCCTGCTGAATACATAGAAACGCGCCGGTGAGATTTACGTCGACCACCGCCTTCCACCGTTCATAACTGAGATCCTCAAGCGGCACGGGCGGCGCGCCGATACCGGCGTTATTGAACAAAAGATCGAGACGCCCAAACGTTTCGCTGGTGCGCGCAAACAGCGCCTCGACCGCGGCGCGGTCGCCGACGTCGGTCGGTACGACCAGGGTAGGCGAGCCGGAGGCCGCACCCTGCTCGGCGGTGGCTTCGAGCGGTGGGCGCCGTCTTCCGGCCAGCACGACAGCGTAACGTTGATTAAGTAGCGCGAGTGAAACGGCGCGGCCGATACCGCTGCCGGCGCCGGTGACGATGGCGATTTTCCTGGCCGCGTTCATTCCAGATTTCATAGCAGGCAAATTACAAGGAGCAAATGATCGGCAATGTCATCCGCGCCGCCTCAATCCGAATCCCGCGGCGGACGTGCGGGGCTTACCTCCGGTATCGGCAATTCCGGGTTGGAGTCAGGCGTGTCGGACCGAGGTTTCATGTAGGGGCCGCTCTTGCGCCATTCCTCGTCGAGGCTATCGACCGGAATTATATCGCCGCTATCAGCCAGCATGGCCAGTTCATGACTGCCGAGGTTGATAGCGGTGCCGCCGCTTTCCGTAGGTTCGAGGTCATTTCCCGACGGTTGAATGAAGCGGCATCGCATCCCGCTGTAATACACCAGCGTTGGCAAGGGAATGCCGGCGAAAAACAGCTCACCGCCACCATTGATACTGGCCAATTCGCGCGCGCGCATTGCCATCCGATAGCTTGGCTCACTGAACTGGCGCAGCGTCGTGAACGCAAGTTCGTTGCGGCGCCATCGCGCCGGCGCCTGGATCACGATAATTGCGAGGGCAATCACGGCGAAGGCTCCGCAATAGGTTCCAGCAAATCCGCGTCGCATCGCGGCTCCAAGTACGCAGCCGGCCAGCAGCGCCAGCGGGATCAACGCGGGCAATACGTACCATCCTAACTTAGTTTGTACGGCGCAAGCGGCTCCGAGCGTGATCGTGAGCCAGATCGTCCATACGAAGATGGCGGATGGAATACGCTTGAAGAAAGTGCCTCGCTCGTTCCACGCCGCTCCAGCAAGGGCGATCAAGGGCAACCCGAGCGGCCACAAATAACGTATTTCGCGCAAAAAACTCCGAATCGTATAGCTTTGACCCCGTGGGTAGTCTTCGAGATGGCTGGTCACGCGCGCAAGGGTTTCATGTTTAACGAAGGTGCTCCAAAACAAATCGCCCCTGGTTGCCGCTTCGTAAATAAACCACGGCGCCGCGATGATTGTGCTGACCGCCGCAATCTGCACCAACCCGCTTGAGCCAATCGCCAGATCCGGAATGAGCGCGGCCGAAACGGCGATAACGGCGAGCGGAACCAGGCCGGCGAGGCCCTTGCTCAAGATGGCTAATCCGCAAGCTGCTCCAATCACCGGGATCCAGTGGCGATTCCCGCGTGAGCGCAGCATCGCGTAGAGCGCGAGCGTGCTGAAAAAAACCAACGGTGCGTCGGTCGCACATTCACGGCCGCCGCGCGCGATGAAGAAATAAAATCCAAGTGGAATCAGCGCGGCGAAAAGGCCGGCCAGTCTTCCCGCAATCATTGCGGCGGAAAAATAGACCACTACCAGGGTGCCGATGCCTAGCAGGACCGAAGGCAGCCGCGCCGCCCATTCGCTCTCGCCAAAAAGATTGAACGACGCCGCCAGGATCCAGAACAGCAGCGGCGGCTTTTTCAAATACGGCTGTCCATTCCAAGTAAAATCAATGTACGCGTGATTTAAGACCGCTTCGTGCGCCACTTCGGCGTAAGTGGCCTCGTCCCAGTCGACGAGCGGCGCTTCATAGATTCCGTGCGCGAGCGTGAGGAAACCCAGCGCAATCACGATGAGCAGTTCCAGGCGGAAGTTCGACCATCGTCGCGCCGGCATTTCTCCATCCTATCCGCGACCGAAGGCGGATTCCTGAGCAGCGTGCGTCGGTAGGAATAGACGGTAATGGGGCCGGACGGTTTCGCCCTTCGGGGGCGCTCACCAGGTATCGACGCACGAACGTTTTTTGCCGGTGCGCGGAACGGGCGGCGGCGCCGAACGCAGTCCCGCCATGATCCACTCACGCGAGTCCATCGGATCGATGACGTCGTCTATCTCGAAATGCGACGCGCTACTGACCGCCTTACCATGCTGGTACATGCGCTCGACCATCTGATCGAACAACTCCTTGCGCTCCGCCGGGTCGGTCTTGGCCGCAAGCTCGTTGCGATAGCCGAGCTTGACCGCACCCTCGAGCCCCATACCGCCGAATTCACCGGTCGGCCATGAGACCGTGAAGCATGGGCTTTTGAAGCTGCCACCCGCCATCGCCTGCGCACCCAAGCCGTAGCCTTTGCGCAATACGATGGTGAAAAACGGCACGCTGACGTTGGCGCCGGTCACGAACATGCGCGCGGCGTGGCGCACCAGCGCGGTTTTTTCCACCTCGGGTCCGACCATGATGCCGGGCGTATCGCAAAGAAAAAGCAACGGAATGTCGAAGGCGTCGCAGAGCTGGATGAAGCGGGCGGCCTTGTCGGCGCCGTTGCTGTCGATCGCGCCCGCCAGATGGACCGGATTGTTGGCGACGATTCCGAGCGGACGCCCCTCGACACGCACCAGCGCCGTCACCATGCCGAGCCCGAAATGGCGGCGCAATTCGAGTACCGAGCCGGCGTCGGCCATGGTTTCGATCACCGCCCGGACGTCGTAGATGCGTAAGCGGTTTTCGGGAATGATACCGCGCATCAAACGTTGGTCCGCGCAATCCCAATCATCGATTGGCCCTTGAAAATAGGACAGGTACTTCCTGGCGACGTGAACCGCTTCGACTTCGTCAACGACCGGCACATCAACCACCCCATTGGGCACCTGCACCGCCATCGGACCGACCTCTTCAGGACGAAAGATACCCAGGCCGCCGCCCTCTATCATGGCCGGACCGCCCATCCCGATATTCGAATTGGCAGTCGCGATTACCACGTCGCAGCATCCGAGCAAGGCGGCGTTACCAGCAAAGCATCGCCCCGACGTGATGCCGACCAACGGCACCAATCCGCTGAGACGACCGAAGAAGTTGAAGGCCATGCAATCGAGCCCGCTGGCACCCAAGCCGTCGGTATCGCCTGGACGCCCGCCACCGCCCTCGGTGAAGAACACGAGCGGCAGCCGCAGGCGTTCAGCCAGTTCGAACATGCGATCTTTCTTGCGATGGTTCTGCTGACCCTGGGTGCCGGCCAGCACGGTGTAGTCGTATGACATCACCACGCATTGCGCGCGCGCGTGATCGAACAGGTCACCGTTGATACGGCCGATTCCGGCCACGAGGCCGTCGGCGGGGGTGCGTTTGATCAAATCGTCTAGCGTCCGGCGGCGGCGCTGTGCCGCGACCACCATCGGTCCGTACTCGACGAAGCTGCCCGGATCGCAGATGTCCGCGATATTCTCGCGCGCGGTGCGCTGTCCGGTTTTTCTCCGGCGCGCGACCGCGTCGGGCCGCGCCGCGTCAAGCCCAATTTCATGACGCTGGTAGACTTCGGCCAAGTCCGGACGGATGCGGTCGAGGTCGACCACTTCGCGCACATCGCGGTCTTCCAACTCAGAGCTGGACTCCTCGATAAAAGTGAGCGGATGGCCTTCAAAGACGGCGTCGCCACGCGCCACCGCGATTTGCCGGACCGTCCCGCTGACGTGCGCGTGAATCACGTGCTCCATCTTCATCGCTTCCATAATCAGAAGCTGCTGGCCACGTCGAACGCTCTCGCCCTCGTGCACGTCAATCGAAACGATCGTCCCCTGCATCGGCGCGGTGACCGCAACCGTGCCCTCGGGACCTCTGATCGGAGGTTGGCTGGGCAAGGCCATGGGAACGCCCGGCGCACTCCGTGGTACACCGCTCTTGCCGTGATCGAGCACCGCGAGCGGATCGCCGCCGTCGATACGAGCGCCAGCGAGCCGGCCGCCATTCTGATTTGACCCGTTCTGATCGAAGAACAAGCGCCGGTGATTGGAATCGGAGGGCGCCAGCAATCGCTCGCCGTGGTCTTCGACGAAACGCGTATGGATTCGGTTGGCGATAAAATCGGGATCGCGCAGGAGATTGCGCAAGAAATTGAGATTCGTCGCGACGCCCTCGATTTTGAATTCGCACAGCGCCCGGTACGCGCGATTCACCGCTGAGGTGAAATCCGGCGCGGGTGAATACGCGATTAGCTTCGCGATCAGCGAGTCGAAGCGAGGATTGGTCACGTAACCGGAATAGCCGTAGGTATCCACGCGCAAGCCGGGCCCGGAAGGCGGTTCGAAGGCGTTAAGCGTGCCGCCCGAGGGCCGGGTACTACCATCGGCCGCCATGGTCTCCATGTTGACGCGCATCTGGATGGCGTAGCCGCGGGGCTTAGGCACGTCGGCCTGGCGCAGGCCGAGTTCGCTTAAGGAACGGCCGCCGGCCAACTCCAATTGCAGCTTCACAAGGTCGACGCCGGTGATTTCCTCGGTAATCGTGTGCTCGACCTGCAGGCGCGGATTCGCTTCCAGGAAGGCGAACGCTGGTTCGGCGTCATAGGCGGCACCGACCAGGAATTCGATCGTGCCGAGACTGTTGTAATGAGCCGCACCGGCCATCCGCACCGCGGCCTCGGTCAGGCGCTCGCGGAGATGTCGAGGCAAGCTGGGACTGGGCGCGATCTCGACGATTTTCTGATTACGCCGCTGAATACTGCATTCGCGCTCCCAAAGATGAACGACGGTCGCGCCGTCGCCGGCGATTTGCACCTCGATATGGCGCGCGCGCGGCATGATCTGCTCGACGTAAACGTCGCCGTTGCCAAAGGCGGCGCGAGCCTCGGACTGGCAGCGCGCGAAGGCTTCGCCTATGTCTTCGGCGCGATACACCGCGCGCATCCCACGTCCGCCGCCACCCGCAACCGCCTTTATCATCATCGCGCCGCCGTTGAGGCTGGCGAAGAAAGCCTCGGCGCCGGCGGCCGTGGTCGCTTCGCTGGTGCCTCGGAGCACCGGCACGCCGCATTGGCTGGCCAGCCCGCGCGCCCGCACCTTGTCGCCAAACAGTTCGAGCGCTTCGGGACCCGGTCCGACAAAGATGATGCCGGTCTCGTTGCAGCGGCGGGCCAGCGCCGGATTTTCGCTGAGAAAGCCATACCCCGGATGGATCGCGTCGCATCCCGCGGCCTGGGCCAAAGCAATTATTTGTTCGATATCGAGATAAGCGGCGGCTCCAGTTCCTTTGAGCGGGCGAGCCTCGTCGGCTTTACGCGTATGCAGCGAATTGGCATCGTCCTCGGAAAATACCGCGACTGTGCGAATACCCATTTCGGCCGCCGCGCGGATGACGCGAATGGCGATTTCACCACGATTGGCAACCAACAGAACCGTCGGAGTCATAAAGTAGTTGTTACCTCTCAATGCGGATATCCAGGATGATCGCGGCGTCGCCGCCATGGATTCATGCCGGACGTATGGCGTTCAGCTTATCATCCGCGACTCCAGCGGATGAATCTCTTGGGGGGATTTAAGCGCCACTGGCAGGCCCGGTTCAAGCTCGCCAGGCGCGCCTCAGTGCCATTGCGACAGTTCGACGGTGACGCCCTCCGGTCCGTCGATGAAGACGAGCTTGCGCGAGTGAAAATCCATGATCTCGTTGCGGGCGCGAAACCCGTTCGCCTTTAACCCGGCGACCTCGGCCTCGATGTCATCAACCGCGAAGCAGATGTGGTTCATGCCGAGTTTGTTGAGATCGCGAACATGCGGATCAGGTATAGCGCCGGGATGATGATAGCGTAGCAGTTGGATCTCGGTGCGCGGAGAGGCGTTCTCCAGAACCAGCGTGACATGTTCGGCCTCGATGCCTGGCACGCCCATGTAGCTGGCGAACGGCTCTCCAGCGATAACCACGGATATCGCCTCTTTGAAGCCCAAGGCGGAGAAGAAAGCCTTGGTCCCATCGATGTCGCGCACGACGATTGTCAGATGGTCGAAGCGTTTCACCATTACTCATGCCTCCGAAAAAGCCGGTTAGCCGCTTTGGGTCAACGCCACGGTTCTTTATGGAAGGTCCTTGCCCCCGCCGCCCATCAAGACGGCGGGGCGCAGTTATTTTACGGTTTGCAGACCGCCACGCTCTGGTTTCTCAAGCAGGCCAGCAGCGGCGGAGTTACCGGGCTGGCGGCGCCGATGACCTCCGTAATGCTGTTGCCGCTGAAATTCGCCACCCAGACGTTGCCGCCGGCGTCAAGCGCGATGCCGTGCGGCGCGTTCAACGCACCGCCAGTAAAGCCATTTGGCGGCGAAATCGCGCCGCCCGGCTGGCTGGTCTCGCTGATGCTGTTACCGCCCGAGTTCGTCGACCAAGCGTTGCCCGCCGAATCGATCGCGATGCCGATGCCCGTCCCGTTCTGTCCGCCGCCGGTAAAGCCGAACGTAGCGGGAGAAATCGCCGCGCCGGCGGAAGTGAACTTGCTGATACCACCAATGCCCTTGGCGCCGGTATTGTTCGCCCAGACGTTACCAAACCCATCGATCGCGACGCCAAAGGATTGTAGCAGGCCACCGCCAGCAAATGGCGAACCCGCAACTGGCGCGCCAGCGGAGCTGAATTCGCTGAAAGCGCCGCTGCTGAACGAGGACACCCACACATTGTTCGCACCGTCAATCGCGATGCTCAGGGGACTGCTCAGGCCGTTGCCGCCAAATGGCGATCCTCCAACCGGCGCGCCCGCGCTGTTGAATTCGCTGACGCTCTGCCCAGTTTCGTTCGCCACCCAAGCGTTGCCGCCGGCGTCAATCGCGATGGCATGCGGCCCGTTGAGGCCGTTGCCTGTAAACGGAGAGCCGGACACCGCGCCACCCGTGGAAGTGAATACACTGATGCTGTTGCCGCCGGAGTTAGCTATCCAGGCGTCATTTTTGCCGTCAATCGCAATGCTGAGAGGAGCGTTCAGACCGTTGCCAGTGAAACCGATCGCAGGCGAAATCGCGGCTCCCGTCGGGCTCAATTCGCTGACGCTATTGGTGCTCGAGTTCGCTGTCCAGACGTTGCCATTGGAATCGACCGCGATGCCGAACGGTGCGGCGAGTCCGCCGCCGGTGTAATTAACGGCTAGCGTCCACGCATTGGGAGCCGCTGCCAGCGCGGGTTGATAAGGCGGGCTTTCGATCTGTAGAGCAAACAGCTTAGCCACATTAGCTGCGGGACTGCGCGCCATATCGAGCGCGGCCATGAGTGTATTCGTGGCCGCGGGCGCCCCCGGCGGCGGCTGTACGTTGCTGTTCAGCGTCGTGCAGGGGGGCGAACTGGCGCCGCTGCTATCGACGCAGGCGGCAAGGATATTAGAGAGCGAATCGAGTGTTGCTGGCGAATTGTTCCCCGTCGAAAGGAAGGCCGCCGGTGTGCCGTCGGCAAAATTCGCTAGATTGGTAAGGGTCAAGGCCGCGTTGCCGAGGCCAGTTGCGTCGGCCGCCGAGGTACCGACCTGCACAGGATTGGTCGGATTCATGAACTGCGAGAGCGCATAGCTAGACGCGACGGTGGTGAGTTCATCAAGGTCGGTCGAGAATACGCTGTTCGAAAAGACGAGCTGGCCACAGGCGCCGACCGCGCTCATAAAAGCGATTGCGGTGTTGCTCGCGCCGTTTATCGTTCCGCCGGCCGCAACCAGATAAATTTGCGAATTGAGGGCCGGACAAGAAAACTTCGCGATCTTAAAATTGCCCGCGCTGTCGGTGGTAGCGGTTCCGAGTGAAGTCGGCGTACTGCCATAGCCGTTCGTACCTGCGGCATATGCGGTGACGATCGCACCAACGATTGGAATCTCGCCTCCATTGATTCCGCTATGGACGCCTCCAGCCAACGACCGCGGAGGCGGCGACGAGCTATTCGAACCTCCACTTCCGCATCCGATTGCGAAAAACGTCAACGCCGTCATCAGGACCGCCGATAAACCGACCAGAGCGGTCCGCTTGATCAACTGTGCCTCTTTTGACAAGGCAAATCCCTCCTCTTTCATGCGTGTATCAGCTCTATAGCGCAATTGCTGATAAAAACATATCGGAATCATGAAATAAGAGGGCTATTATCCGGCTTTACCTTTATTTAAATTGTCTCAAACGCTTATGTAC
>JBOHWM010000288.1:0-1737 GCA_050736555.1 Binataceae bacterium (SeqCode) | reverse complement strand
GGCAGCCAGTATCCCGCCGTCGTAATCCCGCTGCATCAGACTCACTACCTGATGTTGCGGCGTAATCTGCTTTATACCGCGATCACCCGTGCTGAGCGCGTCTGCGTACTCGTCGGAAACCGCGCGGCGCTGCTCCAGGCAACGCGCAACGAGGACGAGCGACGACGTTTCAGCCGCCTCGCCGACCGCCTGCGTATAGACGGCATCTCGCCCGTGTCCAGCTAATCCGCGGCGGCATTGAGTGCGCCGGTGGGCTTGAAAGACGGCATCACCTCGGCGGCAAACAACTCCAGCGAACGTAGCGACTGCGCGTTGCTCAGATTGCCCCAGGCAAATGCCAGCACCAGGTAGTCGCAGCCGCTGCCGTCAAAAAAGCGCTCGACTTCGGTGCATACGGTCGCCGGCGAACCGATTATGGCAACATCGATTTTGCGCGCGCCGTCAAGATCTTGAGCGAACTGCGGCAGCACCACCCGGTTGTCACGCCACAGCTTCATGAGATTGTCATAAAAGGCGCGATAGGCCGGACGCGCAACCTCCTGTGCCTCATGATCGCTTTCGCCAACGAAAATATGACGGATGGCGCCTTTACGTGGAGTGGCAAGCTGCGGATTCAGGTTATTCTCGCTGTCGCGATGGCGCCGCTGAACTTCGCTATAGAGCGCGGTCAGCCGTTTAAGCATCGGAATCGGCCCGTTGCCAACCATATTCATGCCGCGCGTGGCGGCAAAGGTCACGCTCTCTTCGGTCGCGCAGCCATACCAAAATGGCGGGTTTGGCATCTGCTTTGCCCGCACTTCCATCGGCACGTCGTCGTAACGATAGTAGTGGCCGTGATGCGTCAGGCAAGCACTGCGCAGGCCTGCGGTGATTACGTCAAGCGCCTCTTCAAACATCGCGCGCGAGTCGTAGAACGGCACGCGGTAATAACCAAGCTCATAGGGCGAGATACCACGACCCACGCCGATTTCCAGGCGTCCGCCGCTCATCTGATCGAGCATCGCGATTTCATTAATCAACCGTAGCGGATTGTAGAGCGGCAGTAGGTAAACCAGCGGCCCCAGATGTATCCGGCGCGTGCGCTGCGCCATCGCCGCCAGCAACAGTCCCGGCGACGGCGCCATCCCCAATGGCGTCGCCTGATGTTCGGCGACGTGGTAGCAGTGGAAACCCGCCGCGTCGGCCGCCTCGGCGAGCTTCATGCGCCCCTTGTACAGATGCTCCAGCGGCACGTCCGTGCGTTCGACGTGATCGAACAATCCAAACGCGATGTCGCGCATGGCGAACTCCTCCGCGGCGGCCTGCCCGGCCGGTCGGCTTAAACCCGCTCGATCGGGCCGTACATGATTGCAATTCCGGTCGCGCCGTTTTTGCTCACCACCTCATGCTCGCATCCAGGCGCGCGAAAGTTGAAATTGCCCGCCGAGATCTCACAGAACTCGTCGGCGTGCGCACCCTCGATCATGTAGATCAATTCCTCGCGAACATGCCGATGGCGTGGCACTCGCGTGCCAGGTTCGAAGCGCGCCAGCACGACCATCCGTTTCTCAGCTTTGTCTTCGAGTACGGTCTTTTGCTTCACACCCGGCAAGATCGGCGAGTCCATCCATGGCATCTCGCTGAGCATGAAGATCCGGGAGGGCGGTGCCTCGCCGATCTCGCGCGCCGGTTCAACTCCGCCCGTGATGAGGGCGAAGACGGTCGCCCCGTGTTTGCTCGAAACGTTATGAATACATC
>JBOHWM010000287.1:0-5514 GCA_050736555.1 Binataceae bacterium (SeqCode) | reverse complement strand
TCACGCTCCGCCCGCCCCCGCGCCGCAGCGCATCGGCCAAGCCGGGCGAGATGCAGTCTGCCTTGAGCGAGGAGGGCGACAAACGGCCGCCACGATCGGCGACCGCGTTGGCGATTTCGGCAATCCCGGGCACGCTCGCCATCTCGGCACCAACCAGTCCAATTACCTGACGTTCCCCCAGACCGCGTTGAGCCTCGGCGACCAATCGCTCGGGACTGCGATAGCGGATTGGCCGGTACATGAAGCCTGCGGCGCAAAAGCGGCAACCCCATTGGCATCCGCGACTAGCTTCGACCAGGAACATATCGCCGAAGACCGATTCTTCGCTCAAAATCAGCGAGGAGGTCGAAAATCGGTCGAGGTCGTGGACCAGCCTGCGCTTCACACGCGGTGATCCGGGTCCCCGGTATTCGACGGTGGCGACACGCCCCGCTTCGTCGAAAACCGGAATGAAATACTCAGGCAGATATGCGCCTTCGACACGCGCCAGACATTCAAGGCGTTCACGGACGCCCAACGCATCAGAGTTCCGGTATGCCGCGATAAATTCCGGCACCATTTCCTCGCCCTCGCCGATCAGAAACAGATCGATGAAGTCGGCGATCGGTTCGGGATTGAGGAAGACGGCGGAGCCACCGGCGATAATCAAAGGATAATTGCGTCCGGCGCGGGCCTCGCGGCGCAACGGAATGCCCGCCATGCGCATGGTTGCGAGCAGATTCAGGTAGTCGGTTTCAAACGCGATGGAAAACGCGAGGATTGAGAAATCAGACAGTGCGCGGCCGCTCTGAAACGATAGCAGCGGCTCTCCGCGCGCGCTCATCACCTCGCGTTCATCGGGATCCGGTAGAAAGGCGCGATCGGCGGCCACCCGCGGTTCGGATTCGAAGATATGATAGATCGCCTGAAAACCCAGGTTCGCCATCCCCAAGCGATATACGTTGGGATAAATAACGCAGACCGGGATATCGCCACCGCCGTGGCGCTCATAGAGAACCTTTTCGGCGGCGATACGCTCGAGGGCGCGTTTGCGGGTGAACATAAATTCCGGACATCTCCAAGGTATCGTTGGACAGTGGCGCAACTCAAGTAGCCCAGACCCGACAGAGAGTATGCCCCTCAATGAATTTTAGCATCCACCTCGATGACAAGCTGGTCGAGCAACTCAATCGGCCGGCGGCGGAGATGGGAAAGAGCCGCAACGCAATAATCCGCGAAGCAGTGCACGGAGGAAATCATACGCGTGACCCGCCAAGGTGCTTGATTTCCCAAGCATGCCATCAGCACCTCGTTTTGAAGCTTCACGCGCTGGCCTAACGCAGGAGAACTGGCGAGGTTAACGGGCCGTGGCCCCGCCTCATCGGAAGCTCGGCTTCATTGCGTTTCGATATCCGAAGGCGGCGGTGCTTTGAGCTGGCTGCGCTCGCGCCCTTCGACGATCCATTCCTGGATTTCGCGCCGTTCTTGCGAGAGAAAACTCCCAATCGCTTTGCGCAAGCTCGAATGGGCAATAAAGTGCATGCTGCGCGTCAAGGCGGGATCAAATCCGCGCAGCCATTTGTACTCACCGCCGGCTCCGGGCTCGAAGCGTTGCAGGCCGCGGGCGATGCAATATTCAATCGCGGCGTAATAGCAGACGTTGAAGTGCAGGTACTTGAGATCCTCGAAACAGCCCCAATAACGTCCGTAAAGCACCCCCGCTTTTTCCAGATTGATGGTCGCGGCGATCAACTGGCCGGACCGATAGGCGCAAACAAAGCACAGGTAACGTTTCAAATGTTGCCGGGCCAGGTTGAAAAACTCGCGCGTTAAATACTGGCGGCCCCAGTAAAGTTTCTCGATAGTCGAGAGGTAAATCTTGAACATCGGGGCGAACAGCGCGTCCGGGATTTCCTCACCGCTCAGCACGCGAATCTCGACCCCCTGCTCTCCCAGCGCCGCGCGTTCATGGCGCACCGCGTGGCGGCGTTTGCTCTTGAGCCTCGCTAGATAATCATCGAATTGGCTGAAGCTGTGATTGCGCCAATGATATTGGTAGCCGAGCCGTTCAAGATAGCCGAGCGCGGCTAAAGTGGCGGCCTCATCTTCGGCGCAGAAGTTCACGTGCACGGATGACAATTTATTGTCGATGCATAATTGAGTCAGTGCGCACCCCAGCAGCGTAACCATCCGTGGCCGTTCCCGTTCGTCGGCCACCAGAAAACGCCGCCCGTTATGGGGAGTGAAGGGAACTCCGACCAGAAGCTTGGGAAAATACTTTATCCCGCCGCGCTCAGCCGCGTCGGCCCAACCGTGATCGAAGACGAATTCTCCCATGCTGTGGCTTTTAAGATAAAGCGGGCAGGCGGCGACAAGCTTGCGCGGATGACCGGCGCGCACAACCATGTGACAGGGTGCCCAGCCGGTATTGCGGCTTGCGCTCTTCGACTCCTCCATCGCGGCGAGCCAGTCCCAATCGACGAATGGTGAATCGTCCTCGCGCATCAAGGCGTTCCATTCGTCGCGTGGCAGATCACGGATGTGTTCCACTACCGCGATCTCGGGCGCGATGCTCGAATTATCGTTCCTGGACATCGTATTCTGATTCTGAAGTCAACTCCGTGGGGCGGGCGGGTCCACAAGCTTTCGGCCTGGTCAGACTCGCCTGCTCGCTCGGCTTCCGCTTCGCCAGTGCGCTCGGCTCCGCTAGTGCCGGCACTCGTCGGACTATATCAGGCCCGTTCATATCATGCGCGAGCGGTGTGAATGAACGCGCGAACTGTCGCGATGTGACGGCTCAAGTGGGAGTCTGGCACCCATGCCTTGGCATGATTAATTTGGTAGAGTGTCGGTCAGGACGGCCGGCCTGACGGCATGATTGGGTATGGTGGTGAATGAATTTCAGCGCAGCGGATTCCGTAATCGCCGCGAGAACAGCGGAGATGAAAATGTGCGCGAAGGCGGCATTGTTACCGAGCGCCGTACCAAAGAGCGAACTAAAACCAAAAAGCCGCCGCTGTATAAAGTCATCCTGCTCAACGACGACTACACGCCGATGGAGTTCGTGGTTGAAATCCTCAAGTCGATCTTCCATAAGCCGCATGCCGAGGCGACCCGGATCATGCTGCACGTGCACCAAAACGGTATGGGCGTTGCCGGCGTTTATCCTTTCGAAATAGCTGAAACCAAAGTCCGCACGGTCGAAGAACTCGCACGAGAAAGCCAATATCCGCTCAAGTGCGTGATGGAAAAGGAATGACCGTTTGCGGCGACGACACGGCGCCACCGTTTAGCCGGTCGCGCTGGGGAGGTCTGAGCCCGCGATGCCGTCTTCTGGAGTAATGATTAGCCGCGAACTGCAGATAACCTTACAGCTCGCCATGACGGAAGCACTGAACCGCCGCCATGAATACGTATGCCTCGAGCATGTGCTGTACGCGATGCTGCATGATGTGACCACCAGTAACATCCTGCGTCATTGCGGCACCGACCTCGACGCGCTGCGCAAGAAATTACAGAAATACCTCGACGACGAGGTCGAGCGCCTGCCGCGCGGCGAACATTCGCAGCCTCATTATGCGACCGGCGTGCAACGCGCGTTACAGCGCGCGGCGTTGCATGCGCAGTCCGCCGGGCGGGCCGAAATCAACGGCTCGGCCGTGCTGGTCGCGCTTTTCCAGGAAAGCGAATCACAGGCGATCTATCTACTGCAGGAGCAGGGAGTAACCCGTTTCGACGTTATCAATTTCATTTCGCATGGCGTCTCAAAGAATGGCGCCGATGAGGATCGCGAAGTGCATGGAGCGAGTGATGAGGAGGCTGAGAGTGGCGGCGAGGCCGACGCCGAAGAAGGCACGCCCAAGCTCTCACCGGCCAAAGCCCTCAAGAACTATGCGATCAACCTGGCCGAGCGCGCCGCCAACGGCAAAATCGATCCGCTGATCGGGCGCAAAAACGAAATCGAACGCGCCATCCATGTGCTGCTCAGGCGGCGCAAGAATAACCCGGTGTTTGTCGGTGAAGCGGGTGTTGGCAAGACCGCTTTGGCGGAAGGCCTCGCCCTGGCGGTACATGAAGGCAAAGTGCCCGAAGCGCTTAAGGATGTCCAAATTTTCGCGCTCGACATGGGCGCGCTGTTGGCGGGCACGCGCTTTCGCGGTGATTTTGAGCAACGTTTGAAGGCCGTCATCAAGGCCGCGACCGGCAACCGCCGCATCGTCTTGTTCATCGACGAAATTCACACGATCGTGGGCGCGGGCTCGGCCTCCGGCTCGACTATGGACGCCTCGAACCTGCTCAAGCCCGCGCTCGCGTCAGGCGAATTACGCTGTATTGGTTCCACCACTTACCAGGAGTACAAGCGTTCGTTTGATCGCGACAAGGCGCTCGGCCGGCGTTTCCAGCGTATCGACGTGCTTGAGCCGACCCGCGATGAGACGGTCCAAATCCTGAACGGCCTCAAGCCCTATTACGAAAAGCATCATAACGTGCGCTACACCGCGGCCGCGATCCGCTCGGCGGTCGAGCTTTCCGCCCGCTATATCAACGATCGTTTCCTGCCCGACAAGGCGATCGACGTGATGGACGAGGCCGGCGTCGCCGCTCATCTGCGCGCCAGGGACGGCGAGGTTGTCACGGTCGGCGCACGCGATTGCGAACGCACCGTTGCGCGGATGGCGAAGATCCCAGAACGAACGGTTTCATCGTCGGATCGCGCGCGCCTGCAAAATCTCGAAGTGGAACTGAAAAGCGCCGTATACGGACAGGATGCGGCGCTGGAAGCGGTTGCGCACGCGATTAAAATGGCGCGCTCGGGGCTAGCGCATCCAGACCGCCCGGTGGGCGCATTTCTCTTCGCGGGTCCGACTGGCGTTGGTAAAACCGAGGTTGCCCGGCAGTTGGCCAAAGTGATGGGGGTGGAATTCTTACGCTTCGATATGAGCGAATACATGGAACGTCATACGGTTTCACGGCTGATCGGTGCGCCGCCGGGGTACGTCGGCTTTGATCAGGGCGGGCTGCTCACTGACGCGGTCAACAAGACGCCGCATTGCGTGCTGCTACTCGATGAAATCGAAAAAGCGCATCCCGACCTGTTCAACATTTTGCTCCAGGTGATGGATCACGCGACCTTGACTGATAACAACGGGCGCAAGGCCGATTTCCGCAACGTGATCATCGTGATGACCACTAACGCGGGTGCACAAGAACTGGCGCGCCAGATGATTGGCTTTGGCGCCTCGGTCAACAGCGGTTCGCCCAAAAGCGTGATCGAGCGGATGTTCAGCCCGGAATTCCGCAATCGGCTGTCCGCCACGATCGAGTTCGCGCCGCTGCCGATGCCGGTGATCGAACGCGTAGTCGATAAATTCATCGCCGAATTGAACGACCGTTTAAGGGCACAGAAGGTCACCCTAAGCATTTCGCCGGAAGCGCGGAAATGGCTCGCCGAGCATGGTTACGATGCGCGCTTTGGCGCTCGCCCGCTCGGGCGTCTGATCGAAACCGAAATCGCACGCGTGCTCGCCGATGAGG
>JBOHWM010000286.1:0-5106 GCA_050736555.1 Binataceae bacterium (SeqCode) | reverse complement strand
GTTCGGCCAACGCGCGTGGTTCGCCGAAAAGAAGACCGACGTCAAGCATTCGACCTTCGTCTATTACTCCGAGGTCTTCAACGCGCACGTCGTCAACTCGGATGTTGGCGGCAAGCTGCTCATCGAGATCGGCGACGAGGACATCAACCGCTGGAAGCTTGAGATGAAGTCCAAGCGCACGGTCCAAGCGAGCCCCTGACACCCGGCGGAAGAACATGGCGCTCGACGTGCTCTGCCAGATCCTGCGCCTTGCGAAACGGCGCGGATAGGCAATGCGACAAGCTTCTAATCGACACGAAGCCGTTCAAAAACGAGGAGAACGAAGGCGAGGTGAACCCGTTCTCGGAGGAAGAGGTGGGAAAGCCTGATTGCAGCCCAGCCCTAGGAGCGCTCCCTCCTAATGGTCTGTTTCTTTACCGGAATGCGGCGCGGCGAAGTCTTCGGCTTGCGTGAATTGGGTGACGAAGGTGCTCTGGCCCCGGGGTCGTCAAGCGGGCGGAGGTGCTTTACCGGCCGCTGATGCGGACCTGGCACACCTACGCGACCCTGATGCTGCAGAAGGGCGCGCCCATCGACTGGCTGCAGAAGCAGATGGGCCATCGAAATCTCCAGATGCTGATCCGTCACTGCTGGCGCTGGATCAATCCCGGCGAGTTGAGCCGCGAGGCTCTGGCGAAATTGGAAACGGTACGAACACCCTCAATTCAACCCACCGTGACTCCACCCAGAGCCATTTCAGGGCTGTGATCGACAGGATGGTTTGATCATGCGGGATCGGCAGGGACTGGACTGGCATAATCTGGGATTATCCTTGATCTGACGGCAATTTTCGACGCTGACCGCCTCGATTACTCAGTTCGCGCCGATCCCGCCGATTGAGTAATAATTATGCCTGCTATCACACGCATTGTTGTCTCTATGCTGCGACTTCGGCCGGAAATGATCAAACCATCCTGCGCGCTTTTTCCGCAACGCCAGAATCGCTGAATTATGTCCGAAATTG
The DNA here is from genome assembly GCA_050736555.1 of Binataceae bacterium (SeqCode). Lineage (GTDB taxonomy): Bacteria > Desulfobacterota > Binatia > Binatales > Binataceae > JBOHWJ01. Next base: position 4,103 of record JBOHWM010000286.1, on the reverse strand, counting down.
TTGGAGAATTGCTGCTAAGAGAGGACGACGCTGACCGATCCGGTAGATGACTGGCTGAGTCATCTAATTTATTAGCATCGCTAATTTTGTTACGTGATCTCGGCGGATTTGCCGCAACCTAAACGGTTACCATAGCGCGGAGCCAAATCGCGGCCCCGGCGCTCCAGGGCGAACCAGCGTCGTAATGTGGGGTCGCCAGATTGCGGAAAGGCGGTCGCGTTATGATTTCGACCCCCCTGAATGCGCAGGACCCGCTGAAGGTGGTAAGCATTTCTCGGCGCGCCTCGACATAGGCGCCACGCCAATCTGTTCGACGCATCGTCATTCTCCTCCCGATTGTTGCTGCCGCGCGCGCTCACGCGCGAATACGGCATACACGTACCGCTCCGTGCATCCGAGTCGCCGCGCGATCTCGACCGCCGTCAGATTTTCTTGGCGCAGCATCGCGATCTCCGTCCGCGTCTCAACGAGTCGGCGCGGAAAGATCACCTGCATGCCGCCGTACTCGCGGCACAGCCGTCGCGCTGTCTCGTCGCCGAGCTTGCGTGTGACCGTCGGATAGCTCTCCGATTCCGGCTCTGGCATGTAGATGCGCGCCGCGCCGAAGACCTCGACCACGCGCGCGGCCGCCGCCGCTCCCAGCAGCTCGATTAGCCGTTCACGCGAGACGTACCGCCTGTCCTCACTCCACATGATGCCTCCTCCACCACATCTTCGATTGTTGATTGTCGGCTTCGCCGACTGCGCACCTCGCGGGCTCGTTAGCTCGCTTCGCGCGCGAACGCGCTCCGCTAGTGCACTTCGGCTCTGCCGGTGCTCTTCAGATGACGTGCATGCCAGGCCTTGAGACCCTCGATAACCTTATTGGCCTGCTCGGCCGTCAGCCACTGCGGTATCGAGACCACGCCGGTCTGCCGCAGGACGAACGCACGCAACGCCTTCTCCGACGCGTCGTGTAATGCGCCTGCAACTTCGAGCGCCTGCCACAACGCGCGAATCTTGGCTCCCTGCGGCGCTCCTGGCGCGACCGATTTCCGCGGCTCGACGCGCCTGAATCCATAGCCGCGCAGCTCATCGATCAGCGCCGCGCGCTCGCGCGAGGTCATCACGCCCGCCGAATCGATCCCGAGTCGGCGAAACTTGCCGCTGACCCGCCGTACGATATCGCGATAGGTCTGATCATCCAGCCGCAACTGTTTTTTGGCGACGTGGATCGCCGCCAGCTCCGCGTTGCGCCGCTGATCAGGCTATCGCCGAAGGGATCGCGTTCGAGGATTTCCGCGACAAACTCGATCCGATCCTGAAGGCGCGCGGATGGTGGGGGCGGCGCCCGATGGAAGACCCGCTTACCGGCGAGACGCGCGACGTCCAGTTGGGCAGCGCGCGCCGGCTGGGCATTATCTACGACATCAATCTGCGCACCTCGTTCAGCGAAGGCCGCTGGTCGCAGATACAGGCGATCAAGCATCGCCGGCCCTATCTGCGCTATGAGGACCCCGACCCGAATCCGCGCCCGGAGCATCTGAAATGGTCGGGCACCGTGGTGCCGGCCGACGGCGAGTGGGCGCAGACGCATTTCCCGCCTCTGAGTTACAACTGCAAGTGCTACATGGATTCGCTGTCGCAGGGCGACGTTGACGGCCGCGGCCTCGACGTGAGCGAGCCGGTCACCGAGTATCAGGACTACACCAATCCGCGCACCGGCAAAGTCTCGCGCGTGCCGGTTGGCGTCCATCCGAGCTTCGCCTATCCGCCGGGCGATGCGAATGCGGCGGTCGCGGCGGCGCTGGAAGACAAGCTCGCGTCGGCTCATCCTGCGATCGCCAAGGCGGTGCGCGCAATGCCAGCGCCGGCACTTTCAGCCCCGGCGCAACCGGGAGAGCGGAGCGACGCGGAAGTCGAGAAGATCTTGCGGCGGCGGCCACGCGCGCGCGAAGTGATGAAAGCCGCGACGGTCGAGGAATGGCGCGCCGGCTGGGATTATTCGCGCAACGCCGCCGCCGTTAACGGCCCGTGGCGGCGCGGCGAGGTGACACCACAGGCTCGTGCGTTGTATCGCCTGATGGGCAAGCTCCCGGTGTTTGACGGCACCGTCTGGCGCGGCGCGCGTATGCCTCTCGAGGCCGCCGTGGCGAAGTATGTGCCCGGCGCGATCGTCGATGCGGATGCTTTCTGGAGCGTCAGCCGCGTGCGTTACCAGGCCGGCCGCTTCGCCACGCCGGAAGGCGTAATTCTGGAGTTGCGCGGCGCCAGCGCACGCGACCTCTCGATGCTGTCGGCCTATCCGCGACAGAAGGAATTATTGGTTGGACCGGACACGCTATTTCGCGTAAAATCAGTCAGACAAGAAGGGCGCATGCTCCATGTCATCCTCCAAAAAACGACCGAAACAAGCGCCGATGAGCCTTGACGCGCGAGCCCGCGCCGAATCACCGAACGCGCCGCCGATCTGGTACGAGGATGGGTTGGTGCCGATCGAAAAAGCACGCAAACTCACGGCCGAACAGGCCGCGTTGCTGCGCTCCAGCGGACGGTATATCGCGCCCGCACGCGTCCAGGGCGAAACCCCCGGCAATTAGCGCGCCTGACAGGCAAACACGCGCTCGCGCGAGGCGGGTTGGCACTGGGAGTTTACTCCTGGCGCCGCCGCGGTTTAAAAACACAGCCTTCGATTCAGCACTGAACAATTCAGACCGTGCGGCATGCGCGGCCGGATGCGTACAGTCGTGCGCAGCATGCACTGGACGCGCGCGTATATCGACCAATTACCCGATTCGGCCTTTGCCTATATTGCGGCGGCCGGCAAGAAGGACGCCACTGGCCGCACCAAGCCGCGTTCATTGCGTCATTTTCCGCTGCGCGACAAAAACGGCAAGCTCGATTACGAGCACGTGCGCGACGCACTTTCGCGCGCGCCGCAATCGCCGTTCGGCGATCGCGCGATGGCGAAAATCCGCGCCGCGGCCAAAGCCCTGAAGATTGGCCAATACGCCACGCATGCGGCGGCACTTGCTGGCGACGGGACCGCTCCCAAGTGGATCGAATTGCTACCGCTGGGCGAGTTTCGCGGACGCGACGGTCGCGGTCCGTTCAAGCTTGACGATCCGGCAAAGGTGATCGCGGCGACGCGGGCGCTCGACATGGACGCCGGCATCCCGATCGATTTCGATCACGCCACGGACTACGGCGCGCCGCGGGGCAATCCGGCGCCAGCGGCCGGCTGGATCAAGGAACTCGCCGTGGGCGACGGCTTTTTGTGTGGCCGTGTCGAATGGACCCGCCCGGGGGCCGAAGCGGTTGCGGCGAAACGCTGGCGGTATGTCTCGCCGGTCTTCGAGCATTCGGACGATGGCAAAGTCATTAGATTGTTACGCGCGGGCCTGACAAACAATCCAAATCTCAAGCTGCCGGCCATCGCCGCCAGCCAAATCACCACTGCGGAGAAGAGCATGGCGATAAGTGCGAACGCGAAGAAATCCAAGGTCCAGGCCCTGGTCGAATCGATCAAGGACACCGCCGAGGAAGTCGGGCTGCCGGTCGATACCCTGCTGGAGGGCATCAGCCATCAGTTGGGCGGCGATCTCGCCGATCCCGACCATGACGATGAGCAGGATGATGACGGCGATGACGATGGGCCGGGCGGCACGCTCGATGGCGGCGATGATGAAGACGGCGAGATTGCCGCGCGTCATCGCGAGGAAGCGGCACGCCGGGCGGTCGCAGGTACGGTCGAGACGCCCGCCGAGCGCCATGCCCGCGAGGCCAAGGAAGCGGACGAATTAGGCGCCGCGCGCAAGCGTAAAAAAGCGCGCGCGGCCAAGCGCAAGTCACGTCGTGAAGTGCGCGCCGCGAGCAAAAAGCGGCGCGAAGCGCGGCACGCGATGACGGCCACGATAAACGATCCCGATGTCGCCGCGATGGCGCGGCGGCTGCGTGACATCGAAGCCGAGCGGCTGCAAGAGAAGGCGGCCGTGGCGGTCAACGAGGCGATCCGCCAGCACAAGCTGGCACCGGCACAGCGGGCCTGGGGTTTGCGGCTGTATCTCGAGTCGCCGTCCAGCTTCGGCGAATTTGTGGCGACCGCAACCGCGCTGCTGCCGCGG
>JBOHWM010000285.1:0-4359 GCA_050736555.1 Binataceae bacterium (SeqCode) | reverse complement strand
CTTCACCACTACCATCGAAATGATGATTCGTCGCTATCCCGACCACTGGAATTGGATTCACCGGCGATGGAAGACACGGCCCGCCGGTGAGTCGCGCTTCTATTAAGCTTGCCGGTGCGATTATGATGACCCCTATGAATCCCACGCCTCTCCGCGAGAATTCCGTAGCCATTGCGCCCAGCGAGCCGGCAAAGCGAAAGGAAACGCCGGTCTTCTACCATCCGGCATGTGGAACGTTATGCAATCTTTTCTGGTGGGCGCGCACCAACTTCGACCCGCCGCCAGACGACGCCCGCGCGTCGATTTCAGCTTCCGGTGAGAAAGAAAATTAGCGCGCAACAGCGCACGTATCGAGGTAAAATAAAACTATGGCGATGGTCATGGCATGCAAGACCGATGAACTCAAGCCGGGCGAGGCAAAGCGCATCAATTCCACGCCCGCAATCGCGCTGTTTCGTCTTGGCGACGGATTTTTCGCAACCGACGATGTCTGCACACACGCGCAAGCTTCGCTCGCCGCGGGCGATATCGACCTTGAGGAAGGCACGGTCGAATGCCCTTATCACATGTCGCAATTCGACATTCGTAGCGGCCGAGTGCTGAGCTTGCCCGCCACTCGCCCGGTTAAAGTCTACCCAGTGAAGATCGTCGGCGGCGAGGTCTTCGTCGAAACCGATTAAATCTTTGCGAAAGGCATCTACCTTCTCAACGAAGCCTACCTTTAGGGGCTTCAAATGCGACTTTCTGTCATCCCGACCGGAGCGGGTCTGCGAGCGTAGAGGGAGTTTTTACGCCTGCGGTTCCGCTAATGCACACGGCCTTGCTTAGCCGCGGCCGGCTAGGCTCCCGGGATGATGCGAAGAGCCCGTCCAGCGCCAGAAATCAGCAACCGCTATCGGGTAGAAGCTCGGCGTCGTCAGCATGCCGTAATATAACCCGTGTGGATTGTAGTTCAGCAGCGCGAGTGACTGGTACGCGCAGGCCCATGCAAGACTGTTCTCTTCACGCCCGGAGTGGTTCGGTCCGGTGCGTCCGCTGATCGGTTTTTTCGTCTATACCTATAGCCAGTTGGAGGATTCCCATGAAGACGGCAATTTCATCCGCTGGTCCAGTTACGGATCCGAGATCGGAATTAACTATAGCTTTTGATCAAGCGCCCGAGGCGCTACACATCTGAATCCGACCCGCGCGAACGGAACGTGCGCCACCAATCTCGGCGGCATGCGCGGCGCGCATCACTCTTTTAGCGGGACGATCATCATGATGCGCGACTCGTTGCCGACCGCTCGCGTCGTATGACCCTTTCCAGTAAGGTCCTCCGCGAGAATTCCTTCGCCCGGGCCAAAGCGATGCAGCGAGCCGTCGCCCAGCCCGATTTCAACTCCGCCCGCCAAGGTTATCACGTACTGGCGGCGCGGCGCATTATGCCAATCGACGAACGCCCCCGGCGCCATCCGCGTGAAGATCACGCCGGTCGCCGGCTGCAGCGGCGTCTGTTCGGCGATTTGCCCAGGCGCAAATGCCATCTTGAGTTCTTCCAGATGAGACTGTTGATCATCACCCGTATAGAGACGATAAAGGCGCATGCCTGAAACTCCCGCGAAGTTTCCAGTTCCATACCGCGCTTGCGCGTTGCAAGCAAGCTTGGCACGTTGCCGCTGGAAAGGCGGTTTCGCAGTCTATTTTGGCGTAGACTGTGGCGACGTTTGCCCGCGGAAATAGTTGACCGCTTAAGCGATCGATGCTACTGCGTGCACAGGACGCAAGATCCCACGCGGCAGGGCGATCGCATCGCCCACACGATTCGCCCTTAAAACTGTCGATACCTTCGAAAGGCGGGCATATACCGCGCGGAAAGAACCCCCACGGTCACAATCAAAAATTGTTCCTTCCAGCCCACTCCCGCGGCAGTTCCTTTGAGAAGGAATAGCCATACGTCTCACTTTCAGAATCGAAGCGGCAGCCGGGATAACGGTTCCAATACCAGGTTCCGCCCACACTGGCGCCATCCTTCACGCATCGCACCGACAATCCAAGTTGTCGCAGCCGGTATAGCTGATACAGTCTCGAAACGCCCGCACCAATCACAATCGCATCAACGGTCGAAGATCAATCTTGAGGCCGGCCTTATCGAGCCGCCTTAATTTCGCATCGAATCAATAAACGCGAGTACTTTCGCGGCGCATGCTTCGGCTTGGTCAACATAGATCTCGTGCTGCCGCATAACTCGGTCTTGGCGCAGCGCGATTGGCTATTCGATCAGAGCAGCCACCAAGCAAGCTCGATCGCCGGTAGATTGGCCCGAAATAAATCGCCGCGCATCCTACGACACGCGGCGATGCCAACGACCCTTGCTGCGTTTACTTAGTTGGCGGGCGCCATCGCCCAATTCCAAGCGTCGTAACCGGGTGAATAACTCATTATGTTCTGTTCCGGATTGCGGTTGACCAACGGGCGCATATACAGCGGATGCTTCAAGCTGCGCACCTCGTGTTCGATGGTGAACAGCGTTTTTCCACTATCAGGATCGATGATGTCCTGGAAGCGATACTGATGCTGGTCGCTTTCCTGAGAGATAAGCCCCTTATCCTTGAGCTTATTGTACGGATCCGAAAAGTCCGCGATGTAAATCTGGATGTGATGATTATCATAAGCGGGCAATGAGCGATCGGTCTCGCGGAAGAATAAATTCTGCGCATTGCCGACGGTCACGCATGCAAAGCGCCCCTGCTTGTCCTCAAGCGGAGCCGCTTGAGCCCCCATAATTTGCTTGTAGAATCGCGCGATCCCATCGGCACTATTAGGCGGCACGTCAAACTCAACGTAAGGGATGCCGAGGCTGATTCGGCCGAAGCGTTCGTCAGGTTCGAAGCAACGGATGCGGTTACCCCAGGGGCAGGTCGCTTCAATGCATCCGTCGAGTTCGCGGAAATCGAACCGTGTGCCTTCAAGGTGCTTGCGCGCGCGCGTCAAGCGTTTCAGAAGCGCCGCGCGATTCGACACCACAACACCGATATGTCCGCGCAACAGTTGCGGTTTGCTCGTTGGCAGATGGAATTGGCTGCGCCCGACGTTGACCCACATATTGGCGGGACCAGTCATCATATACGGGTCGCGCGTCAGTCCAAGCGCGTCGATGTAGAAGCGCGTTGCCAGTTCCTGGTTAGGCACGGTGACATTGACGTGTTCGAGCGCCACAATATTGCCCAGATCCTCGGCAGCTCGATCATAAACTTTCTCCGGGCGTGCGGAGCCGTTCACAACGGCCCGTCCGTTTTCGCTCGCACGAAGTTCCGCCATCTGCGCGGAGAGAAGTTCATCGGAGATTATCCCTTTACGATAGGCCCTGAGTAGCTGCTGCAACTCGAAATCCTTATTTGCCATCGTGGTTTTCCTCCTGCGATTAAAGGCAGCATACCTAAGCGATTGCATACCTGGGACGCGGCACTGTCACGGGCGACGCTATCCAAGCCATCCCGCCCGCGACCCGTAGGCGCCGCTCAACGAACTCTGCGAAGCCATATCTCTCTCTTTACACCCGCGCAAATGAAACCGGCAAGAAAGATCGTACGACAACCGGCCATCTCCTTCCAGATTTCGAGCCCAAAGCGGGCGGAAATCCCGATTGTCCCAGTCAGCGTTAGGGCCAGCGCAACGAATTGCGGTCATGCGACGCCGTTTGGTAGTTTCCGATTTGCGAACGATTCGGTGCCCGAAGCTCTCTTTATACTAGGCGGCTGTTTTTCTAAGGAGACGACGATGAGTTCCGAACTTGCGGACAAAGTTGCGTTGGTCACTGGCGGCGCTTCGGGGATTGGCCGCGCCACCGTTTCAGCCCTGCTTGGCGCGGGCGCCACTGTGGCGGCGCTTGATCGCGATGAGCCTGGTATCAATGCGGGGCGGATAGGGGCCGCAAGTCTGGCGGTAAGGTGATGGCATTAGCCGTGAATCTCGCCGATACCAGACTGATTCCGGACACCGTCGCGAGTGTTATCCAGCAGTTTGGCCGCATCGACATCCTGGTCAACTGCGCCGGCATCGCCGGCCGATTCCAAAGCCTGATCGATATCAACGAAGAGGACTGGGACCGGATTCATACGGTAAACCTGAAGGCGCCGATGCTCCTGATGAAGCATGTAGGCAAGCACATGGTTGAGCGTGGCGGCGGCGGGCGCATCATCAATATCAGTTCGAGCTCGGCCTTCCGGGCAAGAAATTCGCCGATTGCCTACGCAACTTCCAAAGCTGCGATTGTGCAGTTGACTCGAAGCGCGGCCGCCGAACTGGGACGTTACGACATCAACGTGAACGCCGTCGCGCCTGCAATCCCCGACACCGGGATGACGCGACCGCTCGGCG
>JBOHWM010000284.1:0-2478 GCA_050736555.1 Binataceae bacterium (SeqCode) | reverse complement strand
GTGCCCAGCAGGGGCGAGCGCGACGCAGAGATTTTCGGTTATTCGATTAAGCTTGAGCTTGGCGAGCTGATCCAGCGCCGTATGTATCTCGGTGCTTTCGAAGAGCGCGAGACCATGTTAGCACGGCGCTATCTCAAAGCCGGTATGACGGTTGTCGACGTCGGCGCGAACGTTGGATATTACACCGCTTTGGCGGCTTCGATTGTAGGGCCGGCGGGGAGAGTGTTTGCCATCGAGCCCAGTCCACGGGCCTTTTGCCGTTTATGCGAATTAATCCGCCACAATGGCATCGGCCAAGCCCGCGCATTCCAGTTTGGTCTCAGCGACGCACCTGGTGAGCTACCGATCTACCTTGGCAATCTGTCCAACCATACCCCGACCATGATCGCTCATGATGCACTTCCACCGGCGGCGACGGTACCGGTCGCAACGTTTGATGATTGTCTTGAGAAGTGGGGTCTGGACATAATTGACCTTCTCAAAATTGATATCGAGGGTTGGGAACCGAAAGTGTTTGCCGGAGCCACGAGCGCGCTTCGCTCTCGACGAATAAAAGCTGTCTTGTGCGAATTTAATGAGCCTTGGCTCCGGGCTGCTGGCAGCAGTGCCATAAGCCTGTGGCAAATCCTGGCTGACGCCGGCTTTCGGCCTTATGGGAAGCAAATCAAATTGCCGTTAGCGCCGGTTGAAACTGCGATGCTGATTCTTGGCGAAGACAACTAGCCTACGTGCGGGTCGCAATAGCCAATCGCTACCTCCGCATGGTCGGTGGCGTCGAGAGTTATCTCAATTGCGTAATCCCGGAGTTGGCGCGCGCCGGCCATCAAGTCGCATTCCTGTATGAAAACGACGGCGACGAGCGGTATGCGCAGGTCTCAGTTCCCCAAGGCGCACCTGTCTGGCGGCTGACTCAAGCGGCGCATACGGACGCAATCGCGGCGCTGAAAGATTGGCGTCCCGACGTCGTCTTCGTACACGGAACCGCCGGCGAGAATGAAGCGAAGCTGATTGAACTCGCACCCGCCGTATTTTTCGCGCATGCCTATAGCGGTACCTGTGTTGGTGGCGAGAAAGCGTTCAAGTTTCCATTCGCGCGACCTTGTGCGCGGCGCTTCGGTTGGCAGTGCCTCGCGTATTACTATCCGCGCCGATGCGGCGGATTGAATCCACGCACGATGATGACGGAATACGTACGTCAGGCGGCGCGGCTGGATATGCTCCGGCACTATGACGCGATTGTGACAGCCTCTGAGCACATGCGCGCCGAATATATCCGCCACGGCTTCACGCGTGTGTATAAAGTTGGGTTGCCGCTCGCTGAACGTGCGCATTGTGCGCCGCCGTCTCGGGCTGTTGATTATGCCACGGACCGTGACGGTGAGAAGTGCAATCGTGGATTCCACTTGCTATTTAGCGGCCGCATGATGCCGCTCAAGGGTGGCGTGATGCTGCTCGACGCGTTGCCCCGCGCCGCCGCCGCTTTGGATCGTCCAATGAGACTGACGCTTGCGGGTGACGGTCCGGCGCGTAAGGCGTGGCAAGCCAAGGCGCGGGAGATCGAGGCGCGACATGGGTCCATTGAAATCAACTTCAGCGGCTGGATGGCGCATAATGAACTCGCCGCCCGCTACCGCGATGTGGACTTGATCGTGATGCCGAGTCTGTGGCCGGAGCCGTTTGGACTTGCCGGACCGGAAGCCGGCCTTTTTGGAATTCCCGCAGCCGCTTATGCAGTCGGCGGTATCCCGGAATGGTTGCACGACGGCGTCAATGGACATCTGGCGCCGGCTGATCCGCCGACAGCCGCCGGGCTGGCGGACGTGATTGCCGCCTGTCTACGCGATCGGAGCCATTATCAATTGCTACGCGAGGGTGCGAGAATAGCCAGTCTTAGAATGACTATTTCGAATCACCTTGGAAGCTTGCTTGAAGTCTTTTCCGAGGTTCGGAAAAAGATCAAGGGAAGTCAACCGGACGGGTGGCAACCGAATGACTTCGCAAAGGCGCGCTGATGGGACTGGTTGAGCGGGCGGCGGCCGTGATTCCCGCCTCACTTTTAGTGAGGATGCGAAGTCTGTCGTGGCGCCATCCGCAGATGAAGCGCATCGTCGGGTTCCTTGCGAAGAGTCTGCGCGGCCATGACGGCACTATCCAGCGTGGCATCGGACAGGGATTGCGCTTCAACACCGGCGCGTCGGAGGCGAGTTTTCTCCTCGGCGTGTCGAAACCACATCTGCAACGCGCCTTGGAGGAGGCGTTGCACCCGAATTCGATTTTCTATGATATCGGTGCGAACGTGGGCTTCTTTTCCGTCATTGGCGCGCGCCTGGTCGGTGGTGACGGCCGTGTAATCGCCTTCGAGCCCTTAAGTACAAATGCCGAAATGATCGAACGTAATGCCGCCGCCAACGAGTTTCTCAATATTGGCGTGATGCGGTTCGCGCTCGGCCGTCACGACGGCAAGGCGCGGTTCATGAT
>JBOHWM010000283.1:0-2627 GCA_050736555.1 Binataceae bacterium (SeqCode) | reverse complement strand
CTCCTACCCATACCACCCCGCAGAGGACGTGGACCCATAGAATGGCCGACCTCAACGCCATTGTTTCAGGAACATGCCGTACCCATTCATCCGCGGATTTGACGAAATTGATGTGCGAATCGATTGCATCATCCGCAACTCAACCGCGTTATGGCGATGGCGTTCCGCATGGCGCGTTCTTTCAGACTAGCGCGCCGCCTGGTGTAATTATATGCGCTGGCGTAGCGTCTGAATTTTGATTAACAGAAAGGTAATAAAGATGCCGGCCGCCGCCCTTGCGAGGAGAATGCGACATGCTGAACCCGTACATCGAAGCTTGTGAATTGCGCCAACTCGCGATCACCGGCGAAGTCCGCCCGCGTGAAATCGCTGAATTCTTCCTCGCCCGCATCGTGCGGCTCAATCCAGCTCTGGGCGCCTTCATGACCGTTACGGGCGAGCGCGCGTTCGACGATGCCGCCCGGCTCGAACGCCTCGGCCACTCGGATCGCGCCGCGATGCCGCTTTATGGTGTTGCATACTCGCTCAAGGACCTGACCTGGACCAAAGGAATTCGCACCACGCTGGGGTCGAAGAATTTCGAAAATTTCATTCCGCGTGCCGACCAGTATTATGCCGAACTGATCCGCGACGCTGGCGGCATCCTGCTCGGCAAAACCACCACGCCTGAATTTGGAGGCAAGCCCACCACCGAGGGCGGACTCTGCCCGGCGGCGCGCAATCCGTGGAATCTGGCATATACCGCGGGAGGCTCAAGCGGTGGCGCCGCCGCCGCTGTGGCGGCCGGCCTGAATCCGATCGCCGAAGGCAGTGACGGTGGCGGCTCAATTCGGCTTCCAGCGGCATGCTGCGGCATTGTTGGAGTTAAACCGTCGCGTGGCCGCGTTTCCAATGCTCCGGTGATGGGTGAGGGATGGGCCGGTTTCGCCACCAATGGTCCGCTGGCGCGTTCGGTGCGTGACGCGGCGTTATTCCTCGACGTGATGGCCAAGGCCGCGGAAGGCGACCCCTACTGCGCGCCGCCCACGCCGTTGAGCTTTACCGACGCGCTCAAGCTAAGGCCGCGTCATCTGCGTCTGGCCCGCCTCGGGGAAACGTCGATGGCCGCGACCGAGAGCGAGGTGCGATTAGCGTTCGATCGTGCCTGCGATGATTTTCGTTCGATGGGTCATAGCGTCGAATCGATTCAACTCGATCCGGCCGCGATGCTAAGCGAAATCGCGCAAAAATTAATTTGCGCGGGGATAAGCGCGGTGCCTTTGCGCGATCCCAGTTCCGTGGATCCGGTCGTGCGTGCCGCGTGGGAGCGTGGCCATGTGATCAGCGCCAGCGAATACATCACCACCGTCGCCAGGATGCATAACGTCTCGCGCACAATCGTAAAGACGCTCTTGCCCTACGACGCGCTGCTCACGCCCACGCTGCCGCGTCCGGCAGTCGCGCTGGGCTCGCTCTATACGTCACCGGAGCAGTCGCTATCCGACACGTTTAGTTGGATCACCTTCACATTTCCGTTCAACGCAACCGGCCAGCCCGCCATCTCACTACCGAACGGCTTTACCAGTGCGGGTCTGCCGGTCGGGTTGCAAATCGTCGGTCGGCCCAACGATGAGGTTGGCATCTTCGCACTGGCCGCCGCCTTCGAGGAGGTGCACCCCAAGAGCCAGCAGCACCCGCCGGTTGACTAATCGGCCGAAATCGGCGCGGACCGACGGAACAATTGCTCTAGATCGACGATAATGGCGAAGCGGCGCTTACGGGTCGGCGGCGATTGCGGGCACGTCAATGTGCGCACCGAGTGGGGTGGAATCAGGGCGAATTTGGGCGTTGCGATTACGCTGCCATCATGGCCCAGTTCACGGACATTGTTACTGTGACGACCATAAGCAAAGGAAGGCCAGTGGTCTGACGCATGTTTGCCCGAGGGCGCCATGCTGAAGATGAAGAACCTTGAGTCCGCGCTCCATTGCGCCCTCACGACGCCGAGCCCGTCATGGCCGTTGCACGATGAAAAATCGCGTGAACACATGGTTTCGTTCTCACGATTGCGGATCTCCACCCGGCTCTCCATTCGCTCGAAACCGTGCCGGACGCCGACCGGTACAATCACGGCGTGCAGCAAGCCGTCGGGTGAGATAATCGTCCGGCTACGTGCGCGCGGCCATGCTGCCGCACCAGCGAAGGTCGCGAAGAGTGCCGCGATAGGCAACGCCGTGTAGAAAAGCGACCAGACCATTGAATTTATATAAACGCCGATTACGCAGTGAGGGTCATCCTGCCTGATAGCGTGCCGGAACCCCCCCGATCAACAACCTGTCACCCCGATAGACTACGTTGCCGCAACGCGCCAGGCAACATCTCCTCTGCGCTTTGCCGGCCCGGCCGCTTCAAAATTGATTATTGCGCCCCTTCTCTGGTTGCGCGCGCCGGCATGATCGGGCTTGAATAAGTTTCATCATAAAACTGAATGGCGCGTGCTCTGGATCCCATCGAGAGTGGGGCGAGCGGGCTTTGCCCGGTTAGATCCATGCCCGATCAGTCCGAAACTTTGTGCGATTTCATCGAACATTGAACGGGTGCGAAGCGCGCGCTTACTAAGCCCGCCGCTTCCACAGGGCGCGTTGTTC
>JBOHWM010000282.1:0-2806 GCA_050736555.1 Binataceae bacterium (SeqCode) | reverse complement strand
GCCTGGGCCTGATCAGCGTCGGCCTTGCGCAACACGTCGAGACTGCCAGCGTCGCCAATCACGATATCGTCATTCTCCAATTCACCTTCGGGCGGCGCCTGATGCACCACCAGCGTCACTGACTGGTTACGCCGCTTCAATTCGCGGTAGGTGTTATAGGCAAGCGCCGTCATACCGACGATTACAAAATGATTGCTACGTTTCATCCGTTTGCTCCCACGCGAGATGACGCGGTTCAAGCTGCCGCTCACCATCGGCGCAATTATCGCGCTGATCGAAGTGGCGAATACCGCGATGCCCAGGAAGATCACGGAGACGGCGAACATCCGCGCCTCGGGTGTCTTCGGTGTGATATCGCCGTAGCCGACCGTGCTCATGGTGACGATGGCATAATAGACGGCGGTGACCAGGTCGCTGATATGAGGAGAGAAATCAGCGCCAAGATAATAGCTGCCGAAAGTCGCATAAATGAGCAGCAGCAGCGAGCTGGTCAACGCGAAGAGAGTTCCGGCCGCCAGGCTGCTTCGATCAAACGCGCTATGCGCCAGCAGCAGCGCGATCAACAGTACGACGTCATAATACTCCAGTAACGGAATCGTCACCTGCGGTAATTCGATTGCGATTGAAGCGCTGAGCGCGGTCAGCATCAGCGCGATGATCCAGACGAAGCGTGAGCGGAAGATCAGCCCTACCGCCATCACCAGCATCGCCACCCCAACCAGCAGGTAGGGCATCTTGCGCGGTGACATTGTCGAGACGGCGGCGGGCAAATGCCGGACCAGCGTATGCCATTGCGTGCCGAAGCCGGCCAAGAGCAGGAGAAAGCCGGCGAACGCCAGCGCCATCGCGAGCGGAACATGCGGGAACCAATACTGCGCGCGTATGAATAAAGCGATGCCTCTGCCGATCGATTCGAGCCGTAGCAGGCGGCCCGGTCCGATCCGGCGGGCCAGCGTTTTCCCCTCCGCCACCAGTGAGTTTCTCCGAATCCTCAAATGCGCGGACCATCATAGCAGAATGAGGGTAGCCGGCTTCTTCCGCACTCCTCCCGGTCGCGAGATCTTGATAATTCCTCCCTCGCAAATTCTGAACGCGACTCGCAGACTCGCTGTTCCTGAACGCAGCTCGCAGACTCGTCCGCTCGCTTCGCCTTCGGCTCCGCTGGTGCACTCGGCTCCGCTGCACTCTGCCCAATGCGGAAGAGGAATAGGTTTTTCGGTGCGTTGAGGATTCAGCGCTTGAGGAATTCGCGGGTCAGCCGGGCAACCGTCTCGGGCTGCTCCATTTGCGCCATATGCGCCGCATTGTCAATCAGTTCAACACGCGAATGTGGGATCAGCTCGCGGAAACTATTAGCGTATACGGGTGCGGTCAGCCCATCCTGCTTGCCCCATACGATCAAGGTTGGAGCGATAATACGATGAGCGCGCTTTTTAAGACCCTTGTCGGGCAATGGCCAGATGAATTTACCAGTGCATCCCAACGCCCACGTCACGCGAATGAAGCTGTCGGGCTCTTCAGGATTGGCGAATACCAGTTTGCGCGCGGGATGATTGGGATTATGGAAGAGCAACGGATCGACTTCCGTCTGTGACATTATCATGTAATTGCGCACCGGACTGTCGTCGCGCCAGACTCCCAATGGATCGATCAGCACGAGCTTGCTGACGCGCTTGTTATTGGTGGCGGCAAGTTCCGCCGCGACCATTCCGCCAAACGAATGGCCAACCACGGCCGGCGCGTCCAGTCCTAATTGGTCGAACAGCTCATAATAATAAAGGATCAGATCCCATAGGTCTTCGAGCGGTTTGATCCCGTCTGGGTTGCCCGCGCTGGTGCCCGGATGTTCCGGCGCATAGACGGTGAAATCCCGCGTGAGCAGATCGAGATACTCGTCCCATATCAAGCCATAGCCGGAATGAAGAAAAACCAGCGCCGGTCCGTTGCCCGCAATCCTGACGCGAGCCTCGATTTGATTTTCCCAAAGCTTGAGCGAACGTTCCGCAGTCGCGACCATAATCGTATTGCTCTTTCAATCCGCATCCGTCCCCGACCGTTGGTTTAGCCGAACGATCGGGGACGGCGATAAGTGTTACTCCGCGTTCAGACTCGCGGGCTTGGGTGGCCTTCAGTTAACGGCGCTGGCGCCCCCGTTGTGTGCCGCCGCGCGTTGATTACCATTGAGGATCTTTTTCGGCCACCACTTGTTCTCCCATCCGTCCTCGTCCCAAACCTGGCGGAAATGCGGCATCACCTCGCGTGTGAATAAGTCGATATTCTTGAGCGTCAACTCGTGCGGCATCGAACCGATGTGCAACAGCACCATCAGGTTGCCAACCCGCAGTTTCTTCACCGCCGCCATCAGTTGGTCACGTACTGAGGCTGGGCTGCCACCAATTACGAATTGATTCTCAACGAAGTCCTTGTACTTCCAGTTGGGGATCTCCTGCATCATCTTGAACTGCATGGGAGCAAGATTCTTCACGGTGTTGGCCAGGCTGCGATAGTCCTGATTGCCCGGAATCATCTGGTATTCCATCGGAATATGCAGGCATTTGTCGTAGAAATAGCGAATATGCGGATAATACTCCTCTTCCGCCTTGGCGTCGGTTTCCGAAACCACCACGAGCTGCAGGAAGCCAGTGCGGTACGGGTTGGCTTCGAGCCCGCTCTTGTCCACGAACTCCCAGAAACCATCCATCACGCGCTTACCAAGATTGTTGCCGTAATAGCTCAGGAAGCAGTAACAATGATCGTGTTTGGCCGAGAAGTCCCAGGTGCTGAGACTGCCGCTGCCGGGAACCCA
>JBOHWM010000281.1:0-1623 GCA_050736555.1 Binataceae bacterium (SeqCode) | reverse complement strand
GACTTTATCTTCGCGAGCGAAGCGATCGGCTACGGCGCCGGCAGCCGCGAACTCAGCGACCGTCCCAACCTGTTGCGGCTGATAATCGGCCGCGAGCATCGGACCTTCGCCAGTGACGAAATGGTTGAAATCGCCGCCAATGTGGACGATCTCAATCCGCAGATTTTTGATTACGCCAGTGAGCGCCTGTTCGCCGCTGGCGCGCGCGACGTTACCCTGACGCCCACGATTATGAAAAAGGGCCGGCCCGGCATAATCGTCAGCGTGCTGGCCGAAGCTTCCGCGCGCGAGCACATCGCCGCAATTCTGTTCGAGGAAACCAGCACCATCGGTATACGCTTTCATCCGGTGGCGCGGCTCAAGCTCGAACGGCGCATAATTGAAGTCGTGACCCAGTATGGCAAAGTCCGCGTCAAACTTTCTGGTGATCCCGCCTCGCCCTCGTCGCTTGCGCCCGAGTACGAGGATTGCCGCCGTCTGGCGCTCGAGCATCAAGTCGCACTCAAATTAATTATGGAAGAGGCGCAGGCCGTGGCGCGTCATGAACTTGGCTGAAAGCAGTCCTGCGCGCGTCCGCGTCAACGAGATTTTTTACAGCGTGCAGGGCGAGTCCACCTGGTGCGGACGTCCGTGTGTATTCGTGCGGCTCACCGGATGTAACCTGCGTTGCCGATGGTGCGATACCGCGTACGCCTTTTACGAGGGCCGGCAAATGCCGGTAAGCTCAGTAATCGCGGCGGTGGCCGATTATGGCTGTGAGCTGGTTGAAATCACTGGCGGCGAGCCGCTTTTGCAAAAAGGCGTGCACGCCCTGATAAGCGCGCTGTTGGAAATTGGGTATACGGTAATGCTCGAGACTTCTGGCGAGCGCGATATCAGCGGGGTCGACCCGCGCGTCATCCGCATCGTGGATATCAAATGTCCCGGCAGTGGCGAATCCGCGCGCAATCGATGGAGCAATCTCGCGCATCTGGGCGTACATGACGAAGTGAAATTCGTGCTGACTGATCGGCGCGATTACGAATGGGCGCGCGCTGTGATCGAGCGCGAGCGTCTGCCGTCGCGCGTCAACGCGGTACTGATGAGCCCGGCCTTCGGAGAGCTCGAAGCGGTGGCGCTGGCGCATTGGATCCTGCAGGATCGTCTGCCGGTGCGGATGCAACTCCAGATGCATAAATATATCTGGCCTCCCAACACTCGCGGCGTCTAAGCTTCACCCGCGCCTGCATACTAACTTGTCTGAAAACGCCTCGAAGCGATCCGTCGGCTATCATTTCTCCGTTCGGCGGCGTGCTCGATAAAGTGCGTGGAGGACACGCGTTCCATATGCGGAATTGGCTGATCAATGGCTCGAAGGATGCGCCAATCACGTTAATCCTGGCGCATGGCGCGGGCGCGCCGATGGACTCGCCCTTCATGCATAGGGTCGCCGAGGCGCTGGGTGATGAGCATTTAAGGGTGGTGCGCTTCGAATTTCCCTACATGGCGGCACGCCGCGAAAATAATCACCGGCGCGCGCCTGATCGCGAGCCGGCGTTGCTTGAGGCGTGGCGTCAGGCCGTCGCGCGATGGGGCGGCACGCCACCGCTGATTATCGGCGGCAAATCATTGGGCGGCCGCATT
>JBOHWM010000280.1:0-3796 GCA_050736555.1 Binataceae bacterium (SeqCode) | reverse complement strand
CCCGGACGGCGCTCCGGATCGCTCAGCTTCATAAGGCGGTCCTCAATCGGACCGATGGTCACTTCGCGCCACGCCGGCATGTCGTCCCAGAGATTCCAGTCCTTGAAGCTGAAGGCGAAGCCCACTTCGAGCGTCGCGCTCTGCCCAAAGACGCGGATGCCTCTGTGCGCGCAGCTTTCGATCCAATGCAACTGGCGGCGGAAGCGCTCGGGGTAGGCGTCGTTCACCGCAATCGCGTTGTAGAGGATGGGCCGGCCACTGACTAGCGCGAGTTCCTCGAAATGCTTTTCCGTGTGATCCTGGATATCGCCTTCGTACACGCTCGCGTCCGGGATGTACGACATCTGGATGAAACCTTCGTTGCGCTGCCCGAGTACGGCGGCCAGGGCAAGCGCGGTTTCGTCCTTCATCAGGTCCGTGACCATCGGCGTGCCGTCGAAGTCCGCCTGCACGCTGTTTTGGCCGAAGCGCTGCGCCGACCATCCGCAGGCGCCGTGATCCATCGCATCATGGATGATGCGGCACATCTCCTTGGTTTCGCCCTCTGTCGGCATGCGGCCTGATTTCGCATCCTCGAGGCCCATAACCCAAGTCATCACCGGCGCCATCGGAACGAACGGCAGCATGTTCACGCCCTTGGGGCGCCGATCCACGCTATCGAGAAAATCAGGATAGGTGACCCAGTCCCACGGCAGTCCGGCCTTCATTGACGCGTACGGTATGGCCTCGGTGCGCGTCATCGTGAGCATCGCGCGATCGCGCAGTTCCGGCTTGACCGGAGCGAAGCCGAAGCCGCAATTGCCGATCACGACCGAAGTGACGCCGTGCCAGCTCGAGATGCTGCAGTACGGGTCCCAGAAAAGTTGGGCGTCATAATGCGTGTGCAGATCGACGAATCCGGGAGCGACGATCAGGCCGCTGGCGTCAATCGTCTTGCGGGCCTGATGTGCTTTGAGATTGCCGATCTTCGCGATGCGCCCGCCGGTGATGCCGACGTCCGCCCGATAGCGCGGCATGCGGGTACCGTCGACGACCATCCCCCCTCGGATAACCACGTCGAATTCCGCCATAGCTTTCCCCTTCTAATGGCTGTGGAATCATGCGCGAGTGAGGCCCTGCGCGCCGAATCCGTTTTTAAATCGCGGGTCTTGGATGAGTTATACGTTCGTCATTCAAATGTTTCCCCAGGCAACACTTCCAAGCCAAACGTTGGACCGATCGTTTGAAATTGTCAAACGAAATTTTTCGGCCTTTTTCAGCCCAACAGAAGGTGCGGCAGGCGGCGTAACCGGCGAGCAAAAAGGAGGGGCGGGAACGACGCTGGCCGCGCCGTTCCCGCCCGTTCAAACCATGATGACCGAAGCTGGGACTACTGCATCACCTGCATCAGCCCGCTGGGCGAGCAGAACCGGGTGAAGTTATGGTATTGGGGCGGCGCGCCGTTGTTAAAATACGGACCGACGCCACTAGGGTCGTAGGTCGAAAGATACGTTGCATGGTCATTTTGCACGTCCCAGACCGCCAGTGTCACTGAATTGGTGTTGACGTGACCCAGTGGCGGCACGTCTTCCGCACGCGACCCCCAATACTGAATCTTCCAATGCTTCAAGGCGGAGTCGAAAATGTCGAGCCATCCGGCGTAATGGTATACTGAGTCGACGTACATGATGCGGCTGCCATAGCAGTAGCCGGCGCGTTCGGAGGGGATCCGGCGCACATCAATAACGTCGGTGTCGCGCAATTGCCACTTGCCCCAGGACGGTTTCGGAAATCCCAGCGGCATATCCCAATCCTCCGGAATGTGTCCGGTCTGATGGGTGAAGTCTCCCTCAAGGATCAGGATCTTGCGATGGCCGAGGTAGGTCGCATCGAAAAGTGCCAGACCACCATTGAATCCGGGTGTGAAATAATCGTCGAGCACCAGGTCGCTACCGGCCGCCGGTGCGCACCGCGCGGTCACCGCCAGCCGCAATGAGCGCCGCAGAGCGGGGACAAATACGTAGTCATCCTGATCCTTCTCCGGGTCTTTGTAGAACACCGTGAGATTGGTCGTGTACCTCGATTGTTCCGGGGTAACGACGGTAAACCATTGGGTGAACCACGCGTTACCGGCGTGTGGATAATTTTGCGGCACACCTGGGTCGGTGTTCCATCCGACCTGCGTATAAATCCATACCAATGTGGTGCAAGCGATATTACCGAAACGATCCTGCGTACAGCTCACGCCCGGATGTCCGAAGGGCTGAGCGTACAAGTCTGGAACCCACGAAAGATAATCGTCGGCGAGTATTTTGTAACCTTTTTGTGGGTCTTTCTTCCCTGAGAAGGCGTCCGGAAAGGGCATTCCGCCCTGGTAATTCCTGATATAGCGATGGCCACTGGGGGTGACGCCGATGGAAGTTTGGCTACCGTATTTTTCAGTGGCTTCCAGGTAAGTTTTGGGTTGCGACAGAATCATCGTCGGACCGACGTTAATGGCCGAGTCCGTGGGGATTTTCCAGAAGTATTTTCCGGAATAAAGCGTCTGGAGTCCGTAGCTCATCTCAGCTTTATACTGGCGCCAATTGGACGTGGTGATGGCGGTGCCCGGAGGAATCGGTTTCTGCTGAGCCGTGTCTGCCAGCCATTGCTGCATGTCGGTCGGAGGCGGGTAATTCGGCGGCGTATATTCCTGTGCCGCCGCCAATATCGGCACCGCCAGGAAAACGGCGGCCGCCACTGCGCCGATGATCAAACCGCGTAAGTCTCGCATAAACTTGCTCTCCAGCTCTTTCGAGTTGTTTCCCTGCAAGCGCGAATTACAACGCTTTTCGGCCATGTGAAAATCTGAACTTTCAGCCAAGTCCAACCGACGCCCGCTCTGACTCTAGCCAACTAATGGACCTGACTAACGATGCGGCTACTTAACGCATTCTCCCTTATAGAGACGCTATAGCAAACATTGCTTGCCTTACTCTGTAAAGTGAACCCAGCCAAGCAAAGACTTTCGGCTCATTTTTTTCCGCTTGAAATGGATCTTTGCCGCCTAAAACGAGTCTATCTTTGTGAATCCTCACGCTAACTTGGAGAGAAGCTGGATGGGTCCGCATACTAGAATGTGACTAACGATACGATAAGTGTGGCTTAAGCATTCCTCGGTTGGCTTGAGCCCCGCCCCGATAATCGCTCCGAGCAAAGTCGAAATCGGATGTCTGTGGCGATTCATCGTTCGAGCAAGCGTAAGATGACGAGTAGTCATTAAAGACAGAACGCCCGGTGCGGGATAGCGGTTTGTGACTCGCGATCGATTATCGGCCTACCGATCCAAGCGGGATTTCACCAAATCGCCGGAAGCAAGCGGCGACAACGCCCCCACGCACGATGACATGGCCAAGGCGCCGTCCGTCGACTCGAAGCCGCCAGCCGCGTCGAAGACTCACCGCCAGAGGCGTAAGTCCTCAAAGCGGAGCAAGGCAACCGCCTCATCCGCGTCCAGCGACGCCACGACTGTCATGGGCGTGCACATCTCCAATCCCGACAGGCCGCTTTGGCCCAACGATGGCAAAGGCTCCGCCATAACGAAAATCGAATTGGCGCGTTATTATGAAACGGTCGGACGCTGGATGATGCGGCATTTGAAGGGCCGGCCTTGCTCGATTGTGCGCGCTCCCGACGGCATCACCGCGCAACACATTTTCCAGCGCCATGCCATGAAGGGCACCTCGGAGCTGCTCTCGCTGGTCACCGTTTCGGACAATCCCAAGCCGTATCTACAAATCGATCGCGTCGAGGCGCTGGCGGCTATGGCACAAGTGGC
>JBOHWM010000279.1:0-8198 GCA_050736555.1 Binataceae bacterium (SeqCode) | reverse complement strand
CGCCAGATCAGCCGGAGCATCACTCATGTCGCAACCAGTTATGATTCAGACACTAACAGCTGATGAAAGCCGAGGCTACCGACCACACCGTGGCGCTGAGTCAGCTTTGATCCGCCGCTTCGCGCCGCACATGCAGGCTTCGCCTGGCGCAACGTACTGACCGGCCGAAAAGAGCAGGGTTACCCTGCGATAGTGACTAAAAGCAATCGCCAAAACGAGCAATTCTCCATGCGAGATAATTCGAATTTGGAACTGACAAGCCATCCTGTCTTTGGTCCTCCGCCGCTATTAAGCACATGATCGGGAGCGCACCGAGCCAGGTTGCTCCCACAATTGGCCGTGCCGTTAAGTCCCTGAACGGACGGCATGGCGGCGAAGGTTGGAGCAGGGCAGGGCGCGCTTGCATCAGATGGTTGCGGCGGTAGTTTCGACCGCCGCAACCGTTGGACAACGTTAAACGATTACTTGAAGAGACCGGCTCCGCTGGCCAAAGAAGAATTGGCCACGCAAGCCCGCTACAAAGTGAATGGCGGAGGTTTCAGCAGGCTGAGAGCCCTGGAGCTCGCGTAGAAGGGCGCGGCGGTCTCCGGGCAAGCGACAACCTGTTCATCCCTGGAGCAGGATCAAAGATCCGGCGAATACAGACCGAGATGCTTTGAATTAATCCCTATCGGGCCCTGTTCCTTATAGAAGTTTTCAAAGAGCGCGGCGCGACTCGGTTCCGCGGTAAACCAAGGAGTTTTTTCTCGCGCCGCCGCTTGCACGTCGAATATTCGCCGCAAAAGAATCGCGCCGCGATCAGAACTCGCTAGATGTTCTCTCGGTCACGGTCTCTTACTGGGCTTACGCCATCAGGAGTTTTCCACGCTCGGGTGGATGCGCTTGACGCGATGCAGCGTATTCTTGTCGGTGTGATGCATTTCTTTCCCGCCGATAGCGGCAAGCTTCAGGACGAGGGCGGACGTGTAGCTGAACGTTCCGTCGTCATTGAACGTGAAAGTGCTTTCAAAACCCTTGAGCTCCGCACGCTCCAGCAGGTACTTGTTCTGCAGGATGCCGTAGGCCGGTTCACCGGGCGTCGCCTTGAAATGCAGCACCTTGTCGCGTCGCTGCGCATCACCGCCGGCGAGAATAGCGATGCCGCGCCCGAACACCACGACGCGCATGACCTGTCGGGTTGCTTTTTCCCACAGTAGGTAACCCACCTCGTCGTGAAACGGATCCATGGCTTCTTCGCCGTGGCGCCACGCGGTCATCTTGTAGTTCAGCCCTTCCAGCGATTGCTTACCATTTTCGGTTGTTGGAATGGGGTGGAACCATGCCTTCTCGAAATAGCCCGTTTCGGACGTCTCGTCGTCCTTATTGTGATAGGAAAGGTCGACGCCCACATCGCCTTCCCAGTCGCCAACCAGCGGGCTCAACGGCCCCAGCCTTTGCGGTCCCAGTATCTTGGTCATAGTCACGTCTCCTCACGAATTCACTTTAGAAGCCGATTGCGACGATTTTCGTCGCACGGGTTGGCGATAGACGATGGCGCTGGTCCACGCTTCGCCGACGGCTGAAGAGCGGCAAAACCACCGCCCTCCGAGACTCTCCAATATCACTAGCAGGGTGTTGAGGAAAGGATTTGATCACTCAGTTTCGCAACCGTCTTTTTGGTCGCAACAGTATTTAGCTTGGCCAGCGAGTATGGAGGGAGTATGGCGGGCATTATTTCCGCGCATAACCTAAGACTGGTGCCGCCGTACGATAAAATACCGGCACAGAGATACATGAAGTGACGCATAACCCAGTGGTCTCGGAGTTGCTGGACAAGTACACGGTTACCGCGCCAGGAAATCGGCAATGCCGGTTTAGACTCGTCAAGGCGTAAGCACTTCAGAAAGAGAACTCGGGGCCTCACGATGGCAGTGATTGCCATTACAAAAAGCAAAGGCAAGAGAAAAAGGATTCAATCAGCGTAACGGCCGAACGTGGGCGGACACAAGCGAAGGCTCATAAACGGCTGTGACAAAAATCATTGGGCCGCTGAGGAGGATCCCAGCCTTCAACAAGTCATGATGGACAATTACGGTCCATGTCCTGCCACGACATTTGCTGAGTAAAGGAGAAGGAGCAACGATGACCAAACTTGATGAGACGTGGGTCAGATATAAACGTCTCTGGCGCACGGCGCGCATCCTGACCGTTTCGTTCGCGGCGCTCTTCGCCGCCACCATCCTGATGCAGGCTGCGCCCGCATTTGCCAAAACATACAAGGTCACGATGACGGACAAACCAGCCAGATATCATCCGGAAAAGCTCACCATGAAGTCCGGTGATACCGTCGAATGGATCAACAATGCGCGAACGCTTCATACGGCGACCTTCGATCCAACCGAGGCTGTGAAGAAAGGTGACGCGATTTTGCCCAAAGGCGTGCAGCCCTTTGACTCCGGCTTTATGCTGCCTGGCAAAACCTTTAGCCACACTTTCACAGCACCGGGCAAGTACAAATATTTCTGTATTCCGCACGAAAAAGACGGGATGTTTGGTTATATAACGGTGACAAAATAAGGTTGGTCAGCCGTCGAGGCTGGCGGCATCCGCCAGCGCGATGTGTCGCGCCCTCGATAGTGTAGATTTTAGTGTTCGGCGGCATTTCAGGCCGTTGTAATAAACCGGAGATTTGAGAAATGAAATTGTTTGGAACGTCAGCTATAGTCTTGATTCCAACGGTTTTTCTAACATTAGCGGCAGTTACAACTGCCTCAGCGGCGAAGACCAATCGTTATGGTGGTCCGATATACCACGGAGCACCCGCTCTTGAAGTGACTTCTTCGCTGGTCGCCGCAGGTGGCGGCCCCGGCAACTTTTCCGTCGAGAAAGCGCTCACCGAGATGATCGGGCCTAAGCTTGCCGAAGCGGAAGTCGCAAAGCTCGAAAAGCAGTACGGCAAAGAGGATTTCGCCCTTTGGGTCAAAACTTTCAATTTCGCAGTCGAGGATTCGCTCAGAATTGCGACCGCCGATGGCATAAAGCTTCCGCCGCCAACCCTGTCCGGCAAGAAATTGGCCTCAGCTCTGGTTCACGTGGGTACCGATCCAGAGACCAGCACGTGGTGGGCCGGATTAACCTTCGACAAGACCTTGAGCCATAAGATTCATGATCAGGTCATGGACAATATTGACAACTCCGCCGACCTCGGCACGTTAGGTGACTTTAAGCTACACCAGATTATGGATCAGGCATTCTACGACCTTGCGCAAGCTCTTGGCCACAAAGACGTCCGTCTGGCCTCAATACATTGAGTCAAAAAATGCTCAGCAATCGCCGCGATCCGCGGTCACAAGGCACATTGTGCGTACAGATTCAGCTCTGTTTCAGCGCCGCGAGATCGATTCGCGGACGGTACTGAGGTTATGAGTCGGATAATCGGAGGATGGCCCGTGGCACGTGCAGTTTGCGGTGGCTCGATTCATCCGGCGGAGCAGAGCTTCGCTATCCTTAGATTGTAAGCGCTTCCCACTAGGTAGGCGACGGAACTGGGCGAGGAGTTAACACCGCGCCGCCAAGAGGCTCGGGGGGATAAAACGGAAATCCAGGATAAGAAGAAGCGCTGGATAAGGTTAGCCCGAACATGATAACCGCGATTCGGCTCGTCACCGTCCATCCAGTATTCGTCCATTTCACCATTGGCATTCTGCCCGTAATGTTGTTCGCGTACGCAATGGCGCTGTGGCTTAAGTCTGAAAGATGGACTTTCGCCGGCGACGTCGCAACCTGGGTATGCGCGGTAATCACGTTGGTGACGATGAGCTTCGGGCTCATCTCCAGCTTTTATCTATGGTGGCCCGGCGGTCTTGAATTTTGGCATTACCTGCATATGGGTTTCGGCGTCGGTGCGACGATTATGCTGGCGGCACTGGCGATCACACGATTCATCGTGCGCCAGAAGGGGCGACTGCTAAGCGGCATCGGAACTATGGCGGCGGCCGTGTTCATCGCGATTTTTATCGGCGCGACCGGATGGATGGGCGGCGAAATCCTGGTCTATACCTCCGGGATGGCGGTGGCAGCGGCCGGCAATGGCGTGCTGGCGCCGGTCGGTATGGATGGCAACTCGAAACCGGCTAATCTCGCGGGTGCGATGGGTCAGACGCGCGCGTTATGGGCCTCGATTACCACGCGCGTCGCCACGATGGTCGCCCATCATCCGACCGATCAGAATTTCGCGTTTGTCGCGAGTGATGCGCGCCGGATGCAAAATGTCGCAATGTGGATTTCCGCCAATGGTGCGAAAACCCTGTGGAGGGCCAATCAGCCCGACAAGACCGCCAGTCCGCCGATGTCGCGGGGACAGATGCTGTCCAAG
This sequence comes from Binataceae bacterium (SeqCode), assembly GCA_050736555.1. Lineage (GTDB taxonomy): Bacteria > Desulfobacterota > Binatia > Binatales > Binataceae > JBOHWJ01. The sequence goes on along the minus strand of JBOHWM010000279.1, from coordinate 3,844 downwards.
ATGGCCTTGATGCTGAACAGCGACGCCCAAACGATGCAACAACTGGCGCAAAGTAAAAAACTCAAGCCGCTGGCTAATGAAGTCGGCGTCACCACCGCGTTATGCGCTGGCTGTCATGAGGAGTTGCGCTGGGGTCCTTGACGTGACGCGCAGCCTACAGAGCGAAGATTTGCCTGTCATCTTGAGTGTCGCTGAGCGATGCGAGGGCGAAGTCGAAGGACCTCGCGCATCCCGATTCATCACTGCAAAATGGATTCATGCAGCACCACGAGGATATCGCCGGCGTCATCGTAAGTCCGCTCTAGGTACCAGTGCTCAGTGGACTGTCGTTAAGAAGCTCCACGCGGAATAACTGCGCTTAAAGCTTCGCTCCAGGTTCTTCATGTTCGACTGGATAGGCGGCGAACAGGTTCTTGTGCGCACACTGGAGGCGGACAATGCGTCGGTGAAAAACGGGCGAACGCATATGGAAACTCCGGCATTGACGCGCGGCACGAGCGCGTCTGCCGCGGCGGGTTTGAGCGCACTGCAACCGATGACCGCGCCGTTACTCCGTTCAAGTTTGTGGTCATGTGGCAAAAACGAAGTCGGGACTGCCGATTCGTGACGGCCTGGCGCGGGCGGCGGGATGGGGCCTATCTGTTCAAAAATTATGTACTCAAGGACTGGGTTGCACATTCGCACTTGTCTTGACGCATAGAGTCATGCGGGCTAGCGTCGCGATGAGGAATCTAGTTCGCTATAATGAGTGATACTGAGCATTTCCCGAACTGTTCGTAACGTCAGACTCACCGAGCACAACACGTCGCGCATTAAGGGGTTGCTCCGGTACAGACATGAACCAAAGAACCGCCCTCGCCAACAAGGAACCCAAATGAACGCGGCAGTAGGTATCGACCCTGAGACAGGTCTGAAAGTCTTCAACACGCGAGCAGCCAAGGCGTCCGAAAAGATCACGGGCACGGGCTATTCAGTCCTTGCCAATCAGGAGCTGAAGGAGCTGCCGGAAATGCCGGCAGGTGCAAGCTTCAATGCGGAAGAGCAGGCCAAGTACCGCACGTTCAAGGAAGCCCGCCGCGGCGCCGCCGACTACATGGCGATGGAAGGTGAGTTCAAGAAATATTTGGACGACGTCTATTCGGAGCCGCCGATCTCGCGCGAAGCGCTGACCGACGAGTGCGAGATCCTGGTGGTCGGCGCCGGCTTCGGCGGACTGCTGTTGTGGCACAAGCTGAGCGCAGCCGGTTTCACCGACGTGCGTTTCTGCGAGAAGGGCGGCGATGTTGGCGGCACCTGGTACTGGAACCGCTATCCCGGCATCGCCTGCGACGTCGAGTCCTACAGCTACCTGCCGTTACTCGAGGAGATGGGTTACATCCCGTCGATGAAATTCGCGTCGGGCTTCGAGATCCTCGAATATTGCCAAAACATGGCCCAGAAGTTCGGGTTTTACGACCACTGCCTGTTCCACACGACGGTTGAGGCGACGACTTGGGACGAAGCATCCGGCCGCTGGATTGTCGAGACCGATCGCGGTGACAAGATGCGCGCGCGCTTCGTTATCCTAGCCAACGGCATCCTGACGACGCCGAAACTGGCGCGCATCGCCGGCATGGAGAAGTTCAAGGGCGAGTCCTTCCACACGTCGCGCTGGAACTACAACATCGACCTGCATGGCAAGACGGTCGGCATTATTGGTACTGGCGCGACAGCCGTGCAGGCGGTGCCGGAACTCGCCAAGATTGTCGGCCAGCTCTATGTGTTCCAACGCACGCCATCCTCGATCGACGTGCGCGACCAGCGCGCAACCACAGACGCGGAGCGGGCGACTTGGGCCAATGAGCCCGGATGGGCCCGGGCAAGGCGCGCACGCTTCTCGAGGATCTCGGCTGGCCGCAGCGCCATTCAGGCCAACGACGACTACCTGGCGGGCAAAATTCAGGACATCAGGAAGCCCAGGAAATACGACCGTAAGCTGACCGCGGAGGAGCTGCTCGAGAAGCAGCTTGATGCCAACTTCCGCATCATGGAGCAGATCCGAGCGCGGGTGGACGCGATCGTCAAGGACCCAAAGACGGCGGCGGCGCTGAAGCCTTACTACCCGTATGGCTGCAAGCGGCCGACCTTCCACGACGAATACCTGCCCGCCTTCAACCTGCCGCATGTCCATCTGGTCGACACCGCGCCGCGGGGCGTGTGCGAGATCAATGAGCGCGGCGTCGTCCATGAGGGTGTCGAATATCCGCTTGACGTGCTGATCTACGCGACCGGGTTCCAATGGATGGGCACTTCGACCTTCAACATGATCACCGGCCGCGGCGGCCGCACCCTGAAGCAGAAGTGGGAGACCGAGGGAACCAAGACGTTCCTGGGCTTGCATAGTCACGGCTTCCCCAACCTGTTCATCGTCACCGGTCCGCAGGGCGGCGGTGGCAGCTTCAACTTCACCGACGCGATCGACGCGCACGGCGACTACGTGGTGTGGATGCTGCGGACCATGCGGGAGCGTGGCGCGCGCATCGTCGATGTCCGCAAGCAACCGGAAGATGCGTATGCGGAGCATTGCCGCCACGTTGACATCGCGACCGCACCGCTGCGCGATTGCATCTCCTACTATAATGGGGAAGGCAACGCGGCACCGGGGAGCCTCGCCTATTACGGCGGTGGCCAGTGGCACAAGCACCGTGTCGCGGCGCAGTCAACGCTAGAGCCCTATGTGTTCGAAGGCGGAGATTCGACTGTTTCGGCGGCGGCCGACTGAGAACGCTGGTTTGAGCCCTATACGCGCGATAGCTCCTGTCAGCAATGGTGTGGCGCGAATGGCGGCAAGGGGCGGCATCAGTCGGCGCGCGCAAATCCTTGACTTCCGCACTCGTCCATTGTGGTCTCGCGGATAACGCAAAGTTTGCCGATCAGCGCGCGACCGTGGCTTTGGCCGCGGGCCATCCGCGCGTTCTTTTCCAGAAGCCGGGTGCCAGAGGCTCTTCGGGGTATTCGGCGGGAAATTGCACTTGCGGGAAGCTGGCGATACTGAATCCTAATAAACAACGCATGGTCCACGTTCATCCTGTCGCTGTTGGGTATAATGCTTTGGCGGACAGGCTGAATGGCACAAGGCGTTGAGGCATTATAGGTGAAATATGGCTGCGGAAGGGAAGTTCGTCGCACTCAATCAGCAACTCTACGAATATGTCGTCGCGCATGGCCACAATGGCGATCCGTTGCTGCGCGAGCTGGCCGGCGAAACCGCTCGGCTCGGACCGGTTAGCGAGATGCAAATTGCGCCGGAGCAAGGCACCTTCATGAGTTTGCTGGTCCACGCCAGCGGCGCGCGCAACGCGATCGAGATAGGAACGTTCACCGGCTACAGCGCGATCTGCGTGGCGCGGGCACTGCCGGAAAACGGCACTCTACTGTGCTGCGACGTCAGCGAGGATTGGACGGCCGTCGCGCGTCGCTATTGGGAAAAGGCCGGACTCACACGGCGGATCACTCTCAAGCTGGGTCCGGCGGTCGAAACGGTGCGCGCCTTGCCAGCCGGGGAAACCTTCGATTTTGCTTTTATCGACGCGGATAAGTCCAATTATCATATTTATTATGAAGAAGTGCTGCGCCGCCTTCGCGCCAATGGGCTTATTCTTATCGACAATGTGATATGGGGCGGAGAGGTGTTGAATCCCCGCAATCAGACCGACGACACCCGCGCGATTCGCGAGCTCAACGATTTTCTCGCGAGCGACGAGCGGGTCGAGGTGGTGATGTTGCCGCTCGCTGACGGATTGACTATCTGCCGTAAAAAATAACCTCGCTCGCCTCCACTATTTTTCAAAAATCACGCAAGGAG
>JBOHWM010000278.1:0-2965 GCA_050736555.1 Binataceae bacterium (SeqCode) | reverse complement strand
GTGCGCCCGCGCCTGCTCAAGATTCACCACGGGCTCATCGGCGAGCGGCACTGGCGCTTGATTCATCCGGCACTCTCGACCATCGAGCGGAAGATTTTTAATCCGTCGTCGCCACCCAGCATATTCTCAACCGCATGTTCTGGATGAGGCATCAGGCCAAAGACGTTGAAACGTTCGTTGGCCACGCCCGCGATCCCATGCATCGAGCCGTTGGGGTTGACCCGATCGTCCTCGGCGCCGGAGAGATTCACGTAACGCAACAGCACCTGTCCGCGTTCTTCCATCTCGGCAAGTTGCCGCTGCGGCGCGACATAGCGCCCTTCACCATGCTTGATCGGCAGGGACAACAATTCCCCCGGCATCGCCGCGCAGGTAAACGGCGTGCGCGCATTATCGACGCGCACCATCACACGTTCACAGACGAAGGCGAGCGAGCGATTACGCGTTAGCGCGCCGGGTAGAAGATGTGCCTCGCACAGGATTTGAAAACCGTTACAGATGCCGATTACGAGGCCGCCTTCTTCAGCAAATCGCATCACGCTCTTCATGATCGGAGACAAGCGCGCGATCGCGCCGCAGCGCAGGTAATCGCCGTAACTGAAGCCGCCTGGCAGAACGATACAATCCGCGCCGCCCAACGTCTCGTCCTTATGCCACAACGGATAGGCCTGCTGGCCCATCACATCGCGCAGCGCGAGGATCGCGTCATCATCGTCGAGCGAACCGGGGAATCGTACAACGCCCCACTTCATTCGTCTTCGACCTCGAAGCGGTAATCCTCGATCAGCGGGTTGGCCAGGAGCTGATCGCACATCCGCTTTACCGCTTGCTCAGCCGCCGATTTCGAGAACGCATCCATGTCGAAGGTTACGTAGCGTCCGACGCGAACCGTCGAGACGCCATTATGGCCAAGGCTTTTGAGCGCGCCTTCCACCGCTCGCCCCTGGGGGTCGAGAATGCCACTGCGGGGTGTTATCACCACTTTCACCCGCATCGGCGCGTCCTCATCAGGTAGGCAGCGGAATCAGCTTTCGACGCGGCGCAACATTTCGTGGTAGGCCGCCTCAACGTCACCGAGGTCGCGGCGGAAACGGTCCTTGTCAAGCTTCTTGCGTGTGGCTTTATCCCAGAAGCGGCAGGTGTCCGGGCAGATTTCATCACCAAGTAGAATTTCATCATGGTAGCGGCCGAATTCAAGCTTGAAGTCGACCAGGATGACGCCACGCTCGTCGAGGAAATGGCCGAGAATTTGATTGACGCGCAGCGCCATCTCATCGATCGTGCGCAATTCCGGCTCGGTCGCCCAGCCAAACAGCAGTGCATGGTCGGCGGTAATCAGCGGGTCGTCGAGCGGGTCGGACTTATAGTAGTACTCAACCACTGGGCGTTTCAGAACCTCACCCTCTTCACGCCCCAGCCGCTTCGCCATCGAACCCGCGACGATATTGCGCACGACCGTCTCGACCGGAATAATCCGCAGCCGCTTGCATAGCATCTCGCGGTCATTCAGGCGGCGGACGAAATGAGTCTTGACGCCGTTGCGTTCAAGCAGGGTGAAGAACAACTCGGACATGCGGTTGTTGATCACGCCTTTGTCTTCAATCGTACCCTTTTTCTTGGCGTTGAAGGCGGTGGCGTCGTCCTTGAAATAGGCGATTACTAGGTCAGGGTCGGCGACAGAATAGAGTTTTTTGGCCTTCCCTTCATAAAACATCTCGAGCTTTTCGGGAGCTGTATCCACGTCAAACTCCGTTGATAACGATCTATTGTTTATCTTACTTGTGCCGGCGGGTAATACCAATCGACTGACGTCCCGCATTGCCGCTTCTAGAAGGATGAGTTTCCACAAAAACGGGTTTTAATTCACAACCATAGCGGCCCGATGCTCAATCGCCGGGTTTGCTCGCAACGGTGGGCGCGAAGCGCTCGACCAATTCCGACGCCAAACCCACAAATGACGCCGGCGTGAGGTTTTCGAGCCGCGCGCGCGTGTCAGGGTCGAGTCCGAGCCGTGCAATAAACTCTCGCATGATCGCTGGATTGACCGGCCGTCCCCGCGTCAGTTCCTTCAACTGTTCGTAGGGATTCTCGAAGCCATAACGGCGCATCAATGTCTGGATCGCTTCCGCCACTATTTCCCAGGCCTGATCATGTTCGAGGTCGGCGGCAACCCGCTGCCGGTTGATCTCGATTTTGTTCAGCCCGCGCTGAAGCGAACTTAACGCGACTACCACATGGCCAAACGCGGCACCCATCGCGCGCATCGCGGTGCTGTCGGTCAGGTCCCGTTGCCATCGTGCAATCGGCAATTTGGTCGCTAAATGATCGAAGCTCGCCGTAGCCAGTCCCAAATTGCCCTCGCAGTTCTCGAAGTCAATCGGGTTAACCTTATGCGGCATGGTCGAGGAACCGACTTCGCCCGCGGCGATGCGCTGCGTCAGATAGCCAAGACTGATATATCCCCAGATATCCCGTGCGAATCCAATCAAGATGGTATCGATACGAACGACGTTGGCGAATAGCTCCGCCAAAAAATCATGACTCTCAATTTGCGTGGTGAGGGGATTCCACTCCAAGCCCAGGCTTTCCACGAGACGCCGCGAATGCTCGATCCAGTCAACCGCGGGATAGGCGAACGCGTGCGCATTGAAGTTGCCCACCGCGCCGTTGCATTTGCCCAGGTATTGTTGACCCTCAAGCTGGGCTAGCTGGCGTTTGAGGCGCCACGCGAAAATGGCGAACTCCTTGCCCAGCGTCGTCGGGGACGCCGCTTGGCCATGAGTCCGCGCGACCATCGCCACGGCGCGATAACGATGAGCCAATTCGGCAATGGCGTCCGTTATCTGACGCACCGAAGGGATCAATTCATATGTAATGAATTCCTTTAATATCAGGGCGTAGGCGAGATTGCTGATGTCCTCTGAAGTGGCGGCGAAATGGATCATCTCCAAGGGCAAGCCACAGT
>JBOHWM010000277.1:0-4839 GCA_050736555.1 Binataceae bacterium (SeqCode) | reverse complement strand
GAGCGTCGATTTGCAGTACATAACCGCGCGCAATGATGGTCTCATACTCGACTCTGAGCGCGTCGGCCAGCGCGGCAATATAATCGCCAATGTTGGCATAATGTTCATTGAGCATCGCGGCCGCGATAATGCCTGGTGATGGCGCAGTCATGAACGGTTCCAGAAAGGGCGCGCCCTGCTCGGTCATCACTTTGTCAAAGTCGTCGCATTCCCTTTCCAACGGTCCGCGGTCCCTATAGCTGACCGCGCCGACAGCCTTGGGAGGATGCAGCAAATCGACCAGCACGCGCTCGCGGAACATCCTGGAAAGATCGATAAAGCCGGGATATTTGGCGACATCCGACAGTCGCGGCCGTTCGCTGACGCCGCCGAACCCGCTCATCCGATGCTGAACGTAAGTGAAGAAGCTCTCCCGTGCCTGTTCGCCGTTGTTGCCGATGTCGATGCCGCAGTCGAGTTGTTTGCGAATCACCTGGCGCGTCGCCGCCAGCACGGCGTCCTCGAACGCATTCTGATCGACGGATTCACCGCGGCTCAATCGACCGAACATCGCGGCCAGTTCCTTTGGGCGCGGCAGACTGCCGGCATGAGTCGTGAGTATGCGAGTGTCGGAGCGATGCATGTGTTTCGCCTCGGATTACACGATGCGCATAGTCGAGCGCCGCGAAATCGAGCCGCCGCCGCGTTGCGGGAAGACGCCAAAAGGGCGGTTCTTACAGGTGCGGCCGCTCATGCTACAAACATGCGCGGTTCACTCGTAATGTCAATCGAGGAGGAGACCATCCGTGCGTAAAGATCCTTTGGCAAGAGAGCTTCCCGGATGGCTTAGCGTGGGTCTTATTCTCGGCGTCGTGGCGGTGATTACGTGGCTTGAGATTAAACGTCCGCTGCGGCGTCAGACCCAGGATCGGCTCAGGCGAAATTCGCGCAACCTGATGGTTGCGACGCTGAGCGCGGCCGCGATTCGGTACGCCGAAAAACCCGTCACGAATACGCTCGCCCGCCTGGTCCATCGGAAAAACTTCGGCCTGGTGAAATGGATGAGGCTGCCGGTCTGGCTCGAAGTAATCACCGCCGGAATACTGCTCGACTACACACTTTATATCTGGCACGTGCTGACTCACAAAGTGGATTTCCTGTGGCGGTTTCATCGGGTACATCATGCTGATTTGGACCTCGACTGGTCGACGGCGGTACGGTTTCACTTTGTCGAAATGGTGCTTTCAGTCCCATGGCGCGCGGCCCAGATTGTGTTGATCGGGGTGTCGCCATTGTCGTTGTCGGTATGGCAAACGGCAACGCTGGCCGCCATCGTCTTCCATCACTCGAACCTGGAATTGCCCATCGCAATCGAGCGCCGCTTATGCCGCGTGCTGATGACGCCGCGGATGCACGGCATCCATCATTCCATCGTAAAGGCGGAGACGGATTCAAACTGGTCGACGATCTTGGCTTTTCCCGATTACTTGCATGGCACCTTCCGGCTCAACGTGCCGCAGCACGAAATCACGATCGGCGTGCCCGCTTATGTAACCGATGAACAGAATATTATTGAATTGATGGTAATGCCGCTTGATCCGCCGCGCGTAGAAGGACCCCGTCGCACGCCTGGGCGAGAAAACCTGGCGTGCCTGGCTGAATGAATCACGCGATTCCCCCGGAGTTAGTGAGCCTCCCGATTCGATATGCGGCTTTTGCCACCAGACGTGCTATGAAATCGTCATGAAATTCGGCCTGTTCGGCATCAACATGCGGCCGTGCATCACTCCCGAAGCGATCGCCTCGGTGGCGAGCGCGGCCGAGGCGGCGGGATATGAAAGCGTTTGGGGTGGCGAGCATATTCTGTTGCCCGACCCGCAAACCCCCTCGTGGCCGATGCCGCCGCTCACCGACTTCATCGACCTGACCGTGGCGATTGCCTTCGCGGCCGCGAGTACCCGCACAATACATTTCGGCACGGGCATTGTAATCGTTCCGTTGCGCAATCCGGTGATTTTGGCCAAGCAGATTGCGTCGCTCGAAGTGATGACCAACGGACGGTTAATCTTCGGAATCGGCATTGGCAATATCGAGCCCGAATTTAACGCCGCCGGAATGCCGTTCGATCACAAGGGACGGCGCGCGGAAGAATCGCTTGCGCTGATGAAGGCCCTGTGGACAACGGAGCGGCCGCGTTTCGACGGACGCTTCTTCAACATCAGCGGAGTCCGCGCGGAACCTCGGCTTCGCAAACCGCCACAAATCATTTTCGGAGGCAAATCCACCTACGCCTTCAGCCGCACCGCGCGGCTAGCTGACGGATGGTTTGGCTACGGACTCGACCTCGACGCGTCAACGAAATGTATCGAAGGAATCCGCCGGGCCTGCGCACGGCACGGACGCCGCTTCGAAGAGATCGAAATCAGCATCACTCCAAAGGCCGCGCTCGACTTGGACCTTGCGCATCGCTACGAGGACTTGGGTGTGCAAAGACTCATCGTAGCGCCGCGTGCACGCACGGCCGACGAAATGATCCGTTTCGCTCAGGAAACCGCACGCAATGTCATTCGCGCCTTCTGAGGCAGTGCCGTCCCGCTGCCGCGATTTATTCGCGCACTTTCCATTTTTGACGCCTCGATTGCGGTGCCGAGCTAGAGTTTTTGCGCACGCTCGATCACGGTGGCCGCTTCTTTAATCGCCTCGACACCGTCGCCATGTGCGGTGCGCCCGGCACCTACAACGATACGGGTTATTCCCGCCTCCTCATACCGCTTCATGACATCGAGCGCGGGCGGAGTTTGCAAAAGAACCGAAAATTCAAGCGCGTTCGGGTCGCGCCCTTGCTCTCGCGCCATTTGCCGAATTTGCGGGATACACGTTCGCGCCTGTTCCACGCTGAGTCCGCCAGGACACCAGCCGTCGGCGTAACGCGCCACACGCTTGAGCGCATATTTCGGGTCATGCGCGCCGAGAACAATCTTCGGCCCCGGCTTCTGCACCGGCTTGGGAAAAAGTCTCACCGGCGGAAACTTGATTATCTCGCCACTGTAGCTGGCTTCGTCCTCACTCCAAAGCATGCGCAACGCCTCGATCGATTCGCGCATCCGCTTCCATCGGCGGGCAAAGTCGAGCCCCATGATTTGCGCCTCTTCAGGGAACCATCCCGCGCCCGCACCCATGATGAAACGACCATTCGAGTACAAGTCCAGTGAAGCGGTGGCTTTGGCGGTTTCAATCACGTTACGCTCAGAAAGCAGGCAGATGCCGGTGGCGAGCTTGATGCGCGAGGTGGCATGCGCGGCAACCGACAGCGCCACGAAAGGATCGATCAAGTGCGCGTAGAAATCCGGCACCTTGCCGTCCGCTGAGCGCGGATAATAGGTGGTGTAGGCGGCCGGCATCACGAGGTGCTCCGCCACCCAGAATGATTCAAACCCGAGCCGTTCAGCGGCACTGGCGATATCGCCTGGATTGCCGGATTTTTCCGTCAGAAATGCGAGAACGCCGGTCTTCATCGGAACGTCACCTCATCTGGCGTAGTTCAGGACCTAAGGAAGTTCCACATAACCTCTCGTGTTGTCATTCCGAGCGCGGCGAGGAATCCCGGATTCTGTTCTTTTCTGAGGTTTTTGCGGGATTCCTCACTACGCAGATTCCGTTCGGAATGACAAATGAGCTTGTGCGGAGGTCCTCCGCTAGTGAAAGCGCGCGATCGCATCCTCGATCAGGCGCGCCGCCTCTTCCGGTCCGCCCCATTCGATGATCTTCACCCATTTTCCTGGTTCGAGTTCTTTGTAGTGACGAAAAAAGTGCGAAATTTGACTGCGCAGAATTTCCGGCAAATCGGTGTACGCACGAACCCCGGAATAATACGGATTCAAACGGTCGAGTGGCACCGTAATTATCTTCTCATCCGGGCCCGCTTCATCTTCCATCATCAGCACACCCACTGGGCGACATCGTATCACCGCGCCCGGAATTACCGGGATTTGCACGACGACCATTGCGTCGCATGGGTCGCCATCACGCGCCAGTGTGTTGGGAATGAAGCCGTAGTTGGCTGGATAGAACATCGCGGTGTGCAGGAATCGATTAACGAACAACGCGCCGGTCTGTTTATCGAGTTCGTATTTAACCGGCACCCCTCCTTGCGGAATCTCAATTAGCACATTGAGGTCCCAGGGCGGCGCCGTGCCTGCGGGAATTTTGCTAATATCCATGGAAGCCCTCTAGTTCAATTTAGGCTTCCGCGTCATCCGGCGCCATGCCATCAACGACCCATCGGTAACCGAACGCCTCCCCAAACTAACGCCGCAGTATCTTGTCCGCCGCCGTGATGATTAGATCAGTAGCCGACACACGCCTTTTGCATCGCTACTGGCCAACACGGCGCCAGCGCGGCTACAATGCGGCTTTTTCGGCTCTGATCGCTTGATTTGATATTCAAATGCGCAAAACCATTCTGCAAAGTTTGCTGGTCTACGGAATAGCCGCGGTGATTGTCTGGTACGTCGCGCGTGACGTTTCGTGGATGCAGATATTCCACGCGATGCGCCATGCGACGTTATGGCTGCTGCTCGTGGCGAGCCTTGGCGGCTTTCTATGCTGGTTCGTCGGCGAGACATTCCTGTTCTCGCGTTTGTTCAGTTACTTCCACGGACGCACCGGCGCGGGTGAGCTGCTGCCAACTGTCGCCACGGTTTACTTTCTGCAAATCGTTAATTCATTGGTTGCCAGTGGCGCCTTTATCCTGTTCTTGCATACGCGCAAACGCGTGCCCTGGATCGCGGGCGGCTGCACCATGATGTTCCAGTCCTACGTGGACATCATGCTGCTCGCGATCTTGTCGCTGGTCGCGAT
>JBOHWM010000276.1:0-3342 GCA_050736555.1 Binataceae bacterium (SeqCode) | reverse complement strand
ACCGTGAAGTTCCCGGCTTCGGCATGCAAGGCGGCGTGATTATCCCACGCAAGGGCTTGACCGAACTACGTAAATTGCTTGACCAGGCGGGCGAGGGGCAGACCGAGCTGATGCTTGACGGCCAGCTCGCGTCGTTGCGTCATGGTCGTACGGAAGTTTCGATGCGCCTGGTGGAAGGCGAGTTTCCCGATTATCGAGGGGTGATTCCCCAAGGCTCACGTTACCAGATTGGGGTCAAGCGCGACCTCTTGCTGGCGGCTATCAAGCGCGCCGCCATCTTCTCCAATGAACGCTATCACGGGCTCAAGCTGGGCTTTGCCGACGGCATCCTGACCGTCTCCTCGACCAGTCCGGAATTGGGCGAAGCCAGTGAAACCATCGACGTTGATTTCAGTGGCGAGGAATTTTCCATCGGCTTTAATGCCGCCTATCTCTTAAACGTGCTCAACGTCATCGATTCCGACGACGAGGTCATGCTGGGCGTCACCGATGAGGTCAGTCCGGGTGTGATTACGACCAGCGCCGACAGTCAGTTCACCTATGTCGTGATGCCGATGCGGCTGTGAGGCGCCCTTCGCCTTATCATTAGTCGAGGGAAAACGGGGCGGCTTTGCCAATGCGCGTCGCAGCTTGGCGATGTCCACGGGTTTCACCAGGCCGTCGAAGTCGACTTCTTTCGCCCTACGCTGGTCTTAGGCGCGATTGTAGCCGCTGATTGCGATCAGCCGAAGACTTTTCGATCCGTCCATCTGCCCTATTCGTTTGCGCGACTTAGAATACCGTCCATTTCGGGCAATCCGGAGGTATACGAAGATGCGGCATCCCATACCGCCGGTCGGAAGTCGCTTGCGTTGCTCCGAATTCCTTGCGCTAACGGTGGGCGTTGAATCACCGGAAAGCTTAAACCGCAGGAGCGGTTGCGCAGCAAAGAAACATATTGACAGTGGTAGGCACAATAAGGGATAAGCACACAGGATTGGCGAATGGGTGGTGTCGGCTGCATGTCAAGGCATCCGACAGCCGCCATGTGGAGCAATTCTTAATTTTTGGCCCGGCTTGATTCAGGCGAGAGGTTTTAGAGCAGACCAGACAACGCGGACATAAGTATTTGTGCTCAAGCATCGGACGGCTCCGGTGCCGAAGGAATGAGATGAGGCTTTTCAGCTTTAGTTGATTTCCAAATTTGAGGAGGCACGAGGTTTATGGACGTGTCACGCGGGCTACGGATTATTCTCATCGCGTTATGTCTTGCGATGTTGCCAGGCGCCGCCGCAATGGCGGAGTGCAATCCCAAACCTGGCACGGTCATCACCAAGCAGAATTGGCAACAGTACAAGGACTGTTTCTCCGACGGCGTCAATTATTTTTGGGAGGGCGCGGGTTTCTGGAAGATGCCCGACGACGTTGAAATCCACGTTGGCGCTCCGCATCAATTTATACTGCCCAAACCCTTCGTCGAGGCCAATGAAAAGTATGGCGGACAGGCGCGCCTGGTTAAACAGCCCGATGGCCGCTACAAGCTGGAAAATTACGTCGCAGGCTTTCCTTTCCCCACGCCCAGCGGACCGCAAAAGGGACTGGAGATCGCCGCCAACGTAACCTACCGGATGCAGGGTTATGCGGTTGCCGGCTTTCCCGACGCCGGCGCCGGCTCCGCACCGTTCTACACTAAAGATCGCTTCGGCAACTGGTCAGTGGAGACAGTCGATTATCTCTATCGCCAGTTGGCTTACAACTGGGAGCCGGGCGTCTCGCGGATCGACCCGCAGGCGGCGGGCGCCTGGTATTCCGAATGGCTGATGGTCGAGACTCCGGAGCAGTCGCGCTACACGGCGGTCTTGACGCTGTTCTGGCAAGATAATCTCAAGGACGAGGACGATTACGCCTTCGTGCCCGCGCTGCGCCGTTCGCTGCGCCTGTCGACCTCGGCGCGATGCGCGCCGTTGCTCGGCAGCGACATGGTCAAGGATGATCAGCGCGTCGGATGGAACGGCGGCGTAGGCAAGTTCGACGCCGAATATATCGGCGAGCGCGACATGCTCGGCCTCTCCGACATGAAACCGCAGTTCTCAGGCAAATTCCCCGAGGAGTATGACGGGATGTTGGGATGGCCCAAGCCGTCGTGGGGCGATTGGAGCGTCCGTCCGGCCTGGATCATCAATGTCCATCGGATTCCTGCAATGGCGGCCGGCTACTGTTACGGCAAGCGCATCATGTACATCGACAAGCAGTATTACGGCACCGGCGCCGAAGACCTCTATGATTCCAACGGCAAACTGTGGAAGGTCGTCGCGGTAGGATCGGCTCCGGGACCGCTCGACAACTACGGTGAGCAACTCGGCTTCAATGGGATTATCGAGGTTTACTGGGACGTGCAGAACGACCACGTCAGCTATATCACCAGTATCGGGCGCAATCCGAAACCGTTTGCCTGGGATGCGGCTATACCGAAGCAGTACAATAACGTCACGAAGTATTCGAGCCCGGGCGGCTTGATGCAGCTAATGCGCTAGGCCGGGGGCCGGCACAGCTATCACGATGGGCGGCGGCGTGTCTCATCATGCCGCCGCCTTCGCTTCAGTGGTTCGGGCGCGCATCGACGCGCAGCAGGACCATCGCGTTGCCGCGATGGCGTTGTGAATCCCACGGATAGACCGCTTCGTGATCGACCTCGGTAACCGGGAAGTTGAGCCGCTTGGCCGCGCGATTGCGGGTGATGATCCATTTGACCTGGCCTTGCTTCACCGCCGCGTCCATCTGGCGTCGTGAATCATATTCCGGGACCGGCACGGAATAGCCCAGGTAATAGGCGGGGCCGTCATTCATAAAAAACGCCAGACGTGGCGCTTGTGCGCCGATCGTGGCGCGCGCCCTCGCAGCGAAGGCTTTCTCGCCCCGCCATGCGTCGCCGGCCGGCATGGCAAAAACATAAAAATAGGTCATGAACAGGTAGGCGATGGCGCAGACTGAGATGGTCACGCGACGCGATTCGAATTTCATCAGCGTCCAGACAATCAGCACGACTGCGACGACCCAATAGATCGCGAAAATCCCGCGCGCTGGCGCATCCGGTAATGTCGCGTAACGGCCGGGCATAAACCAGAACGGTGGAAAAAACGCCAGCGTCGAAATCGCGACAGTGACGATGAGCGCCGCATAACCGGCCTTGAGCAGCCATCGCGCGGCCTTTGACACCCTATCCCGCGGCGCGCCAACCAGCCGCGCCACCAGAATTGCCGCCGCGGGCAGAATCGGCAGCAGGTAATAGCTGCGACGCGAACCGGAGAGCGTGAAGAAAATGAAGGTTGCCCAAAAGAACGTCAGGACGAAGCGATCACTACG
>JBOHWM010000275.1:0-4248 GCA_050736555.1 Binataceae bacterium (SeqCode) | reverse complement strand
CGTCAATGCCGCACTGCGCCATTATGAGCAGGCGGAAAAAGCCTTGGACGCGGCCAATCCAAACTGGCTCGGGCAATTGATCTCACGGCGCGAGCCACTCGATAATTTCGCCGCCGCCTTCGTCCGCCATCCCGACGACATCAAGGTAATTGTGGATTTCGAACAATAATCCAAAACGTTACGCCGTCATTCTGGTTTACTCCGCGGTCATTCTGAACCTTTGTATTGCTGGCGCAGCAAAGAGTCTGCACGGAGCGCGGATGGCAACAGTGAAAAAGCCGTAAATCGAGAACTCGTACTATTGCAGGATATTGCCCGCCATCCCGGCGATCACGGTGCGTCGCTGCCTACCCGGCATCTGTTGCGCCACTTGGCCTCCCAAGCCTTAATCTTCGTTCGAGCAACTCTAACCAGCCTTCATGATTCTGATGACGCTTTTTGAGGGTGTGATTCGGTTTATACCGGGATTCACGTCAAAATTTCGCTAAATCAGCTACAATGACTGGTTGACTAAAATGTATCTAGCGTCGGCTAAGAAATTAGGCGTAGCCTATCTGCGCGTGCGATGATGATCGCGTCGCGGAGGTGGTCGCGTGACTGAGGTGCGCGTAGCCGTGATCGGTGGTGGAATGGGCGGACTAATGACGGCGTTTTTGCTGGAAAAACGCGCGCACTTTCCTTGCCAGATCACGATTTTCGAAACCAGCAATCGGCTGGGAGGCAAGCTTATCACAGGCCAATTCGACTCCGCGCCGGTGCTGTACGAAGCTGGTGCGGCAGAACTCTACGATTATTCCCGCTTAGGCTCCGACCCATTACATGAATTGATCGCCGAAATTGGCCTCTCGACGCGTCCGATGGATGGGCAAACCGTCGTCCTCGGCGATACGATTCTGACGTCGCGAGCCCAAGTGCGAGAGGAATTGGGCGACGCCGCTTACCGGGCATTGCGGGATTTCAGGCGCATGGCGCGGGCGGCGATCAGTCCGGCTGATTATTACGAATCAGATTGGAAGGCTGACAACCAGGACCCGCTCTCACGCCAAAGCTTCCGTGACCTGCTCACGAGTGTCGAGTCTAAGGCGAGCCGTTACCTGGAGGTCGCCGTCCATAGTGATTTGGCGACGGAACCCCATCTGACCAGCGCAATGTATGGCCTGCAGAATTACCTGATGAATGAGCCGGACTATATGCGCCTGTACACTATCGAGGGCGGCCTCGAGCGGTTGCCGCGCAAATTGGCTGAGCGTATCCGGGCGCGCGTCCTGCTCAACAGCCGGGTGTTCCGTGTCGAGAAAACATCGGGGCCACTCTATCGGGTGTCCTATCGGCGCTGCGGCGAAAATCTCCACGATGAGTTCGATTACGTTGCGGTGGCGCTGCCCAACGATTGGCTCCCCGCGATTACCTGGGGCGGGGCGGCGCTGGCCGATGCGATGCATCGTCATCACGTCTTTTACGATTATCCGGCCCATTACCTGCGGGTCAGCGTGCTTTTCGAGAAACCCTTCTGGCGCGAGTCCATCGCCGGATCATATTTCATGCTGGACGCGTTCGGCGGATGCTGTGTATACGACGAGAGTTCACGCAACTCGCCGAGACCTTACGGCGTCCTTGGTTGGTTGCTGGCCGGCGAGGCGGCGCGCGCGATGAGCAATTATGACGATGAGGCGCTGACTGCGGCGGTACTAGATTCGCTGCCACAGTCTTTGCGTCATGGGGTGTGCTACCGCCGCGAGGCTCGCGTCCATCGATGGATCGGCGCGGTCAATGGGAAGCCGGGAGGTTATCCCGTGCGCGACCCTGATTCGCGCCATCAGCCCGACCCCGTGGAGCACCCAGAACTTTTCTTGGTGGGTGATTACCTGTTCGATTCCACTATCAATGGCGTGTTGGATTCAGCCGACGTGGTCGCGGACTGGATCGTGGAGGATATAGAAGAAGAGGCTGCGATTATGCCTGAAATTACCGCGGCGGCGGCCGAGCTAGCGTCCACCTCGTCGGAACCCGACTGATTCAGGCGGGCGAACTCATGGCGAAATCATTGAGTCATATTTCCGACGCCAGGGCTGTCGCCGGACCACATCGAGCAATTACCGCTCGGCTCATCCGCTTCCTTTCCGACGCTCCGGCGGGAGTAAAGGTGCTGCGCACCTATCACCGTCCCCGCGCCTGCTTCGCCGTCGAGGAAGAGTTCGACCTCGTCGAGCTGCCGACCGCCACCGCGTGGCCGGAACCTGCCGATCAGCTCATCGTGCTTTTGCTCCCTCCTCCACCTGAGAGCAAACTCGACGAAAGCTTTATGGCCACACCCAGCCATCCGGACGCGGTTGCGACCATCGCCTTTGCCTCGAGCGCGCGGAAAATTCAATGGCGTCCGGGCCGTGCGCTGATTGGGGGTCCTCTCGAGGATTACCAGGCGATCCTGCGGGCGTTGGTCGATTTCGCCTTCTATGAGGGTGAACTTCGCGGGTTCGAAGCCGCGTTGGAGCAACGCGAGGCTCAAGCCCAAAGCGACATCGAGCACGCACATCGCATCCGCTTGAGCGACCGCAAACACTGGCGCCGCTTTGCCCAAACCATTGAATATCTCTACCACATGCGGCTGAAATACGCGCGGCTCGAATCCCAATTGGCAGTGGCGGAGCGCAGCTTGCCGCGCGAGAGCCGTCAGGTGATGGCTCGCCTTAACGACGAGTCGCGCATTTCCACGCGCATGGAAGCGCTCTCGAACCGCCTTGAGGCTTTCGAGGATCTCTACGAGGGTGCGAACGATCGCATAACCGACCATCGATGGTATGTCGCGAGCCAGTGGCTGGAGCTTGGCATCGTTCTGATTCTGGTGGTCGAGGTTTTGTTGCTGGCGATCGGACCTTACCTCTGGCGACTGAAATAATTCGCCGAGAGTCCAGAGACGGGACCATTGGTGGGGCGCAAAAATCACGATTAGGGCCGTTTTCGATTCGTTCACATGGCCGATGGGGCATGACTCGCCGCACCGCCCGCGACCGCAAGTGCGGCAAGAATCCGGCCTCCTCAGGCAATTACTGCCTCGTGATAGCTTTGTTGTTGGCGACGCCGCTGCTCTGTATAAGGGCGGCGCCGGTGTTCGCGCTTGGTGAATTGCCGCTGATCTCGGAAGACCCCACTAGCCCATGCGCTTCGACCTTGGACGCGGCGAGCGCATATTCGCTTGATTTGGTTGGTCCCGGCCACGATCAGCTCGGCCAGCAGGAGTTCCGCAGTCACCTCGATATGTCGGTGCCAATCGTGCAGCTCAACTACGGCATCACCGACCGGATTCAAGGGCGCGTCGCAGGCGAAATTCCGATCACCACGGTGGCGCCAGACAACGGCAAACTGACGGCTGGCTTCGGTGACATGAGCGCCGGAATCAAATATCGCTTCATGGATCAGCGCGGCGGTCTTGAGTACACGGACGACTGCGATCCAAGGCAGAGCGAGGCGGCCTATGGCCTGGTTGGACCCGTGTCGCTTTCGCTCTTCCCGCAGTTCACCTTTCCCACCGGTTCGGTAAATCGCGGCCTCGGCTCCGGTGAGTATTCAATGGAAATTCCTGCCGACGTGGCCCGTGAGTTCGGCAATCTCTACGTGGTTGGAGAAGGCGATTTCCTTTGGCAATACCACGATCGCTCATCGCCCAATCAATTTGCCCTGGGAGTGGCGGCTTACTATTCACTCACGCCGGATTGGGATCTGCTCGGAGAACAACGCGTCGAGATCCCAACCGCAGGCTACGGCAGCACGGTCTGGCTGATGAATATTGGCAGCGAATACCAGGTCAACGACTACTTCGCCGTGTTTGGCGCGTTCGGCACCAGCGCGGCGGCGAGTTCCAACGTGGCCGCATCCAACTTCGCGATGGTCGTGGGGACCGACCTCACCATCCCCATCGACTGGTAGAATCGAAGCCGCGTCGCCCGTCGCGCGATTTTGGGCGCCGCTGGCTCGTTCAGTGGTTATTCACGGTGGCGGGTAAATTGGTAATATCCGCTCCAAGACAACACTGGAACGCAAGGAGCAAAATCAATGACGCCCGAAGAGGAACTGCTGGCGCGCTACTTCGACGCTTTTAATCGTCATGACTTGGCGGGCGTGCTGGAATGTTTTCACGCCGAGCCGTTGATCATCGACAATGCGGGTGCGCGTTACGCTGGCCGCGAAGAAGTCCAACGCTACTACGAGACCAGCTTCGCGCTGTTTCCCGACGCCCGCTGCGATCTGCGG
>JBOHWM010000274.1:0-7538 GCA_050736555.1 Binataceae bacterium (SeqCode) | reverse complement strand
TACCAGCGCTGGCATTGTCCGCGCGCATAGCCAATCCGAGCGGTCTTGGCGCCTCCTGTTGGCAGAGCAACCGTTTTGGTCCGTCTCGGCAATTTTCATGTACCCTTGGCATCGGTCTTGAGTCTTTATGCGTGGAATCGCTCGGTTCTTCATCGCGTGTCGGAGACCCGGGTTTGAAAAACGGAGGTCATTTACATTTGAGGTACTGACCCGATGTACTATGACCCCAGAAAGAAAGAGCGGGTGCTGCCGCGTGATCCCTTCACCGCGCTGGTTGCGCCAAGGCCGATCGGATGGATTTCGGCGCTCAACCCTGATGACGTGGTAAATCTCGCGCCCTACATTTTACACAATTTTCAAAATGAAGCGCCCCGCTTGAGTCTAACGGATGCGCGCATAGGCGATGGTGTCGCCGGCCGTACCGGAGACTGAGAGCTGACCGTCTGACGGCGTGCATTGGACCGCACTCGGCGAGGTGGTATCGGTACACATTACGACGTTGTCCGCGCCGGTGAAGCATGGATCGTCAACCGACGCGCTGCCGTTGGTGAGCGTAGTGTGTCCGGAACACGCCGTCCCTGATGTGAATGAGAAGCTGCCGAACGGACCGTTCGAGCTGACCGTCGTGGGCGGGGCGGCCGGCTGCGGCTGAACTTGCAAACATCCAGCGGCGCTCATCGCAAGCATCAGCGCGATCGCAGGCACAACAATCGATGATCTCATGTCGCCCGATTTTAACGTTCACGCGCGGGCTTGTCGCCTTGACCGCGCCGCCTCGGACGCTTTTCGCGAACGTTAACGAAACTCCGCACGATCTCATTCTGAACGGAGTCTGCCGTTAGTGTAGACGCAGGCGGAGCGAGCACATCAGGCGGAGCGAAGCGGAGCCGAGCTTCCTTAACTGGCGGAGGAAAGCGGCGCGGCTATTTCTTCCAGCCCCTTCCGTTCCGCGGCCACGCCGAAGAATACTTCGATGACCGCGGCTCCCAGCATCAGCCCGGCCGCGACCATGTAACCATACGTCAACTCGATGCGTTGGCCAGTGTCGATGAGCTTGCCGAAGAACCAGGGCGAGATGATTCCGCCCACGGCGGTGCCGAGCGAATAAAAGATCGCAATAGCCAGTGCGCGCATTTCCAGTGGAAATATCTCGCTCACGGTCAAGTAAGCGGAGCTCGCCGCGGGCGAGGCGAAAAAAAACATCACCGTCCAGAGCATGGTCTGAGTAATGGTGGTCAGCATTCCCTGGGAAAAGAGCCAGCCGGTAAGTATGAGCAGCAGTCCGGAGAGCGCGAATGTTCCCGCGATCATGATGCGTCGCCCGATGGTGTCGAACAGATGACCAAGCAGCACGGGTCCGAGAAAATTCCCCAATGCGAACGGGAGCAGGTAAAAACCGGTATGGTCGGCGCGCACCCCGTAAAAGCGCGTCAGCACGATCGCATAGGTAAACAGGATGGCATTGTAGACGAAGGCCTGCGCAATCATCAGCGACACGCCCAGGATTGAGCGTGTGCGATATTGCGTGACCAACGGCTTTAGCATCACTTCGAGGCCGAAGCGATCACGCACGTGGATTCTGAGGGGCTTTTCGCATGGCTCGCTCAACCGTTCGCCGGTTTCCTGAGCGACCGTGTCTTCCACCTCGCGCACGGTTTTCTCAGCTTCCTCGCGCCGCCCATGGGTTAGCAGCCAGCGCGGACTCTCCGGAATGAATTCGCGCAAATAGATGATCACGAGACCGATCACGGCGCCGATGCCGAAGCCGAGCCGCCAACCAATATTCTGCGCAATGATGTGGGGATCGAGCAGGATTACGGTCGAAGCGGCGCCGGCCGCCGCCCCCAGCCAGTAGCTGCCGTTGACGATCAGATCGACGCGGCCACGAAAACGTGCGGGGATTAATTCATCGATTGCGGAATTGATCGCCGCGTACTCGCCGCCGATGCCCATCCCAGTGATGAATCTGAACACGGAGAAACTCGCCAGATTCCACGAAATCGCGGTCAGCGCGACTCCTCCCAGGTAAATACCAAGGCTGAGGAAAAAGAATTTACGCCGGCCGAAGCGATCAGTCAGATGGCCAAAGATGAGTGCGCCAATCACCGCGCCGGCCAGATAACATGAACTGATAAATCCGATTTCCGAGGCGGTGAAGTTGAGTACGTTGGGACGTTGAAGAACCGCGCTGATCGCGCCCATCAGCGTGATTTCGAGGCCGTCGAGTACCCAGGTGATGCCGAGGCCAATCACCAACAGCCAATGAAACCGGCTCCACGGCAAGCGGTCCAGGCGCGCGGGAATCAGCGTTTCGAAGACTTCCGAGTCGGCGATGGACGGCTTTGAAGCTTGCACGCGGCGGCGCTATCCGAACAGTTATGAGCTTAGTACTGAATGCGTGACGCTAGCATAGAGCACGATCGATGCAACAGACCGCACCCGCGCGTATTTGGCGATTCATTAACCCAGCCGCGATGCCAATTTTAGATCAGGACGATCGTCGCGGCATTAATCATTCGAATAGGTCGTCGTCGTTCGACGTTTGACCGTACCGTTACGGTTGTTCGTGGTGGTGCTACTGGTGGTTTATCTCGGTGCGGGTGTGACTGCGGGCTGAGCGGGTACGACGCTTGGTATGGCTGTAGAAGCATCCGGAGAGCAACAATACGACCAGACTCGCGATGGTTAGTGCATATTTCTTCATAAAAGGTCGTATTAAATGGATTTGTCCGAGCGTTGCGATGAATAGTAGGCAAATCTGGTGCCCGTGCGTTAAGACGCATTCTCGGCAGCTTTTCGAAATTTTCAGATACTGGCTATTTGACCAATTGGAAGCGGAAAGACGCGCGGTGCCGCGCCTGGCACGGCCGCCATATACTGGTCGAGCTCCGTCATCAGGAAGTCGAGCCTGCGCAGTGACTGCAGTTGCGCCAGGATTTGGAGGCGTTGTTCCAAGGCCCACGAGCTGATCCGCGCGAAACTATCCTCGGCAAGGCGTGCATCGAAAGCCGCCAGCGGCCGCGAGATTGTCCAGGGCGAATGAGACCCGGCCAGCGCCCTTGCCGCCTCCGCGTCGAGCTTGTGCGCAGAGCCAAACAATGCCGACCATTCCTCAAGGCGCTGGCGAATTGCCGCAATGGTGCTGTCGAGCGCGGTTTGGGTTTCGCTATCAAGTGGCGGCAATGGATTTTCAATCCGCTGAACCGCAAGCGCCGCCAGGCGATGTGAGATGCGACGTCCGGTGCCGGTTGACTGCACCACCGCATCGTAATTTATAAGGCTGTTGCGGCCTTCCAAGCGCGCGTCGTCGGCGACCTGCAGAATCTCAGTAAGCAGGCGGGTAATCTCCCCGCTGGTGTTGTGGATGCCCGCAACGGTGTCCGCGGCGGCTCCGCCCGGCGCGGCCGCCAAAGTATCTTTGATCACTTTGCACAAACGCGGCATCAGCGAATCGCCGGCGTATTCGGGCCAGAGCATAAAAAACACCACGGTTACGATGAAGGTGCCGAGCAGAATTCCCCATGCGCGCCAGAGCGGGTCATAAATAGCGACTGACGGACGCAATCCCGCGAAAATAAGCAGGAAGCTGGTGCCGATTTGCTTGCCGGCGTAGGCAATGCGTCCACTGGCAAGCGAGCCGTAGGCCGAAATGAACAGCACCACAAACGTCACCAGCATGTACGACGGCAGGGTGGAAAAGTTGGGCGTGACCACGATGATCGTGACGATTGCGACGATGCCGCCCGCGATGCTGCCGATTATTCGCAGAATCATTTTGCGCAACGAAGCGCCGTAAGTCGGCAGCGCGGTGGCGATGATGGTGGTCAGGATTACCGACATCGCGGGCTGCTGAGTCGTGAGACCAACCACGTATCCGATCACCAGGCAGAGCGCGACCTTGGCGCAATAGCGCAAGATCGGCGGGTCGGGTGAGGCTGGCGGCGAAGTCGCACCAGCGACGGCGGCATGGGCCGGCGGTTCGTCCAGTGGCCGTTCGAGCAGTCGTGCCAGGCGATGCAGCCCCTCCATGAACGCGCCCAAATTGGCGAGTTCGGCGGCGGCGCTATGGCTGATGAAATTGGGACGCTCGGCAACAATGCGCGCGTCCATCGTCGCGAGTGCGGGGTCTATGCGCGCGGCCAAAGGCGGGGGCGGTTGATCAGGTCCAGTGCGGATGAGGGTGGGCAATTCGGCCGCCATTTCGTCGAGTGCGGCGGCGATCGCGTCGGCCACGGCGTGCAATTCCAACCGGATCGGCACGCGAATGCCGCGCGGCACTCCCTCCCGCGCGGCAACAATCAGGTTGTCGATGCTATTGTGCATCCGCGCGTCGCGTGAAATAGCGGCTAGCAGCACGGCATGCCGATGCGAGGTAATGCTCTCAGCGCAAGCGCGTTCCAGGAGTCCAAGCTGGGTTTGCATCTCGGAGGAGACAGGCGGCTCAGGCGGCCGCGACGAGTTCTCGCCAAGATAGTAGTTCGTCGTTTCAAGCAGGCGCGCGCGCATTCGCAGCGACGATGCCGCCAACGACTGGAGTAAAATTCTTTCCGCCGGATTGGGCCATAGGTAACTGTCAAATAGCGCGATCACGCCGAACGCGATCACACTGCCACCGAACAATGCGGCCGCCGCCCATCCGGTGTCGTTTGGCGCGAAGATGACCTCATAGAAGCTGTCGAGCATGACAACCTGGATAAGCAGTCCGAAGGAGCCGAGATGGCGCGTGACTATCAGGTAGGTGGATACGGCTGTGAAGACGCCGACGAACGGCAGCATCAGCCACGGGCTGTCGGCCATCATGCGCGCGAGCAAGACGGCTAGCGCGAGGAAGCCCCCCTCGACCAGCGCGTAGGTGGCGGCACGGGTCAACGACATCATCGCCACCGGGCCAAGTATTAGCCAGATCAGGTAAGGACCGAGCGGATTACTCACATGGCATGCCGCCATCAGACCGATACCGAGCGTCGAGATTATCGCCAGGCGCAATGAAGTGCTGAAGCGATGGGGACGCGGCGCGAGTTCCTCGACCAGCAGCGCGCCCAGCCAATCAAGCCATGCGCACATCCGCCGCCATGCGTCACTCATGCGCGCATCCGAGAAAACGGGCTTAGGCTGGTATGTATGCGGCGATGCATCATGGTATCCGCACGGCGCCGGCCGCGTAGGCAACCGCCGCGTCAGCGGTGAGCAATTCGGCTTTGCTCGCGATCAGCGTGTAACGCGCATTGGCCAAGTCGCTCTCCGCAGTCAGTAGCTCGACGATGGTGCTCAGACCCTGCCGATACGTTTCAAGATTGGCGTCATACGATTCGCGCGAGGCGGCGAGCAGGCTTTGCGCGTACTGGTACTTACTGAGCGACGACTCGAATTCGTAATAGGCACGCCAGACCTCGGCAATCGCGTCGATATCGAGCGACTTCAGTTGGGCGTGCGCGCTGTCGCGGTCGGCGCGGGCCGCGCGCAAATCATTCAGCCGCTTAAAGCCAGTGAAGATGTCCCAGCGCAACATGACCAGGGCGGAGTACTGCGGCTGACCGGTCTCTATCGTCGGCGGGCCTCTGAAGGTGTAGTCCCATAGATCCTCGCCATAGTCGGCCGATAATTGGACAAGCGGGAAGGATTCCGCGCGAGCGCGTGTCACCTGGGCCTGGCGGGCGCGCAAATTCGCCATGCTGGCGGCCAGGTCCGGGCGCTCACGGCGCGCCTGCGCAATAAATCCGTCGACCGCGGCGGCGAGGCTCTCAGGTATACTCACGCGTTGCAGGCTCTCGACGCGAAGCTCCTGGTTGGCCGGAATCCCGAGTGCGACCGCAAGATTGGCCTGCGCGTCATGGACCAGCAGGCGGGCGTTGGCCAAATCGAATTCCGACTGCGCCACGCGTTCGCGCGCCAGCAGCAACTCGGGCTGTGTCGCCAAGCCGAGCGATACGCGTTGCTGGACCGCGTCGGCGTCGGTGCGTGCCAGTTCGAGATTTCGCTCGGCCGCGTTGACACCCGCGCGCGCGGCGTCGAAGCCGTAGTAAGCCGTTTGGGTTGCGAAGACCACCTGCTGGACGGCGCGATTAAAACTGAAGTTGGCGGCGATCAACCGGTCACGCGCGGCTTCCGCGTCCGAGCGCCTGCGGCCAAAGTCGAGCAGCGTGTAAGTCATCGCGGCGGCCGGCTGCGCCTGGTATTGATTAATCACGCCAAGCGAACCCGGCAACTGGAACGGCGTCCGGGTATAGCCGCTGTCGGAAGTGAAACCCGCCCGCGGATAATAGGGTGCGTGGGCGGCGCCGAAACGTGCGGCGGCAGCTCGGGCGCGCTGCCACAGATCCCGCGTAAGCGGATTATTGCGCAGGGCGAGACTGATCAAACCGCTGAGATCATAAGGCTGGGCGGGCCCTGAAGCGCCGTCGGCAACGGGAGCAATGGACGCGGGGGCGAAGTCGTTCCTGATTGCCGCGCTCGGCGTCCATTGGCGCTCGGCGCTAGGCGGTGCCAGGCGGTCGGGATTGATTTCAGGCTCTTGTGCGATACGTGCACAGCCGCAAAGGGCGACCAGCAACATCACGGCGACCGCATACACGCGGGCGGGCGCTGTCGGCGCGATTTTCGGCCGCACTCCACGATTTATCCAAAGATCTGCCGCACCGGGGCGAGCGGGAGCGGCAAACTGCCGATGACGATACGCGTCCATAGTGATGGCATCGTACCGGCGCGGTCGGGATAGCGCACGACGTCATCAAGTGTGGCGAGAATTGATTGCAGGCCGCTCTTTGGGCACAATCGGAGCGCGTAAGTTCCGCTGGCATGGACATCAGGAGAGTATCCGCTCCGTACCTGGCAAGTGGCGCGCTGCTATGCGGCGTCACGATGATGGGCTGTGATCCCTTGATCAATATCGCCGGGGCGAATTTCCCGGCATGGCTTTTGTGCGCGATTATCGGAGCGATACTTACCGCTGTGATTCGGCCATTGTTGTCGCTCACCGGCCTGGAACCGCACCTGGGTCCCTTGATCGTGATTTATCCGTGCCTGGCGGTTCTGCTAAGTTGCGCCGTTTACCTGTTGTTTTTCGGCCGGACTTGAGTGATGGCCAGCGCACAAATACCGCCACGTGAGCCGATCGTGCGGCACTTTATCGGCCGCCTGTTGGGAGTCGCAATTGTACTCGGCGCGATCGCCGCGATCGCTTACGTCGCTTATCTTTATTACGTATATCCGCGTACTGACGACGCTTATGTGCGCGCCAATATCGTCGGTATTGCGCCGCATGTGAGTGGCCCGATCGTCAACTTGCCGGTCCATGATAACCAGCACGTGAAACTGGGAGAGTTGCTGTTCGTAGTCGATCCGAGACCGTACCAATCCGCGCTCGACCGTGCGCAGGCGAATCTTGAGTTGACCAATCTTCAAATCAACGCGTTGCAGGATGCGATCCGCTCATCAAAGGCGCGCCAGGAGCAGCTTGCGGCCGGAGCCGGTTACGACCGCCAATATCTGAAACGCATCGAACCGCTGTTGGGACGCCATTTCGTGACCGCCAACGACGT
>JBOHWM010000273.1:0-3629 GCA_050736555.1 Binataceae bacterium (SeqCode) | reverse complement strand
CGAGCGAACGAGTCTGCGAGGCGCGTACTAAAATCAGTGAAGAACCCCGGAAAAACTTTGCAAAAGAATAGAATCCGGGATTCTTCGCCGCGCTCGGAATGACAACACGAGAGGCCATGCGGAACTTCGCTAGTCATACGCTCGAATCGGTTCAGTTCCAAAACTTCGGCGCGTCGTTTAGAGCCTCCGATCCTGAAGGTCGATCGCGCCGCTGAGTTGCCCGCCAACACCGGCTGGGAGCAGAATTGGCCTTATCGGGAATTTTTTAATGTATATGGTGAAGGAGTGCCGGGCTATGGCCGAACGCAGGCGTAAGTTCTGGGGATGGGGTTACGAAGAACAGGGGCCGAATGCCGAGCAGCGCAATCGCATGGCCGAACGGATGGCGCGGCGCTACGGCGTGCAACTGACGATCACGCCGCCGCCGACAGAAGCGGAGCTTCATTTGCGTACTCCGCGTATCAAGCCACCCGACGCGCTTGCCTCGATTTGCTCGGGTAGCACGTATGATCGCGCGGGCCATACCTACGGCCGCGGCTTCCGCGACCTGGTGCGCGCGTTTCGCCGCGACTATCCCAATCCGTTCGACATTGTGGCCTTTCCCCGGAATGAGCAAGATCTTGTGCGGGTGCTCGAATGGTGCGGCGGCGCGGATCTCGCCGCAGTGCCTTTTGGCGGCGGCTCGAGCGTAATGGGTGGGGTCGAGCCACCGGCCGACGGTGGTTATCGCGGCACCGTTTCCATCGATTTGAGCCATCTCGACAAGGTGTTGGAAGTCGATCACACTTCACGCGCGGCACGGATTCAGGCTGGCGTGCTGGGTCCGGCGCTGGAAGATCAACTGCGGCCGCATGGTTATACGTTGCGCCATTTTCCGCAGTCTTTTGAATTTTCCTCGTTGGGCGGATGGATCGCGACGCGTTCAGGCGGCCATTTCGCGACCCTCTACACGCACATCGATGACTTCGTCGAAGCGTTGCGCGTGGTCACGCCGACCGGCATCGTCGAGTCGCGCCGCCTGCCAGGATCGGGCGCAGGCCCGAGTCCGGACCGCATGTTCATAGGCTCAGAAGGTATCCTCGGAATTATCACCGAAGCGTGGATGCGCTTGCAGGACCGCCCCAAATTTCGTGCCGGCGTCTCGGTTTCCTTCGACGATTTTTTTGCTGGGGCAAAAGCCGCGCGCGCAATTTCGCAGGCTGGATTGTATCCGGCGAATTGCCGCCTGCTCGATCCGGGTGAAGCGGCTAATGCCGGCGCCAACGAGGGTGAGGCGTCGGTGCTGGTGCTGGCCTTCGAGTCAGCCGACCATCCGCTCGATCCATGGCTCAAGCGAGCGCTCGAATGCGCTGCCGATTTCGGCGGGAAATTCGATCCCGAGCAAGCTCGTACGCGCACTGATCGCGAGGCCACTCACGAAGGTTCGGCCGGCGCGTGGCGGCAAACGTTTCTCAACGCGCCCTATCTGATGGACGTGCTGGTCTCAATGGGGATCGTGAGCGACACCTTCGAAACCGCGATCACCTGGGACCGCTTCGAGGATTTTCACACGCGGGTGATGGAGACGGCGCGTGACGCGGTCGCTCACGTATGTGGCAAAGGCGACGTACGCGTACGTTTCACTCATGTTTACCCCGACGGTCCCGCGCCGTATTACACCGTGATGGCGCCGGGCAAGCGCGGCTCCGAGATGGAGCAATGGGACGAGATCAAAGCGGCAGTCTCCGACGTGCTGATCAAGCTGGGCGGTACGATCACGCATCATCATGCGGTCGGCCGCTATCATCGGCCGTGGTACGACCGTCAGCGTCCAGAAGGATTCGCACGCGCATTGAGAGCGGCCAAGCGCGCGTTCGACCCTAAGGCGATCCTCAATCCGGGCGTGCTGATCGATCCGTGACGCCGACACCAGGGAACCTCTGCGCAGCCCCTAATTTGTCATTTCTTTGAACACAGCTCGCGGACTCGCCTCACGACGGAGCAAGGTGAAAGACCGCGATCGCACTCGTCAGCTACAAAGGTAGGTTGTGCTGTGATCTTCGGTCGGTTAGTCGCGATGCGTTCGGGGTTAGTCGTCGAGACCGAGCTGCTTGCGCGCGGCCTCGCTCATCCGATGGGGCGTCCAAGGCGGATCCCATACGATTTCGACGTTGGCGCGCTGACAATCCGGAAGGCCCAGCAGCTTATCCTCGATCTCGGTTGAAATCATGATGCCCATCGAGCAGCCCGGCGCCGTCAGGGTCATTTTTACGTTGACCGTGCCGTCCTCCAGCGCAACCTCGTAAATCAGGCCGAGCTCAACGATATTGACCGGAATCTCCGGCTCATAACATTCGCTGAGAACCTCGTAGACTTCTTGTTCGGTGAGCATTGTTAATTAGATGTCGCGGCCGTTGCTTGGCGATTTGGCATTGAGACCTGAATTATCGCCACCTGTGACGTAGTATATAAAAGGGTGGAGGAGACGCAAGCTGATGTTTTTGCCTGCCACTTGATTAGCCGGGCAAGGCCAATTTGATTCTATTGGAGGTTTGCTATGGCCGATGACGATCAGGCACGGTCTCGGGCCGAGGACCTGTGCGACCAGGCGGTAGATAGCTACGCCGATGAAGACTACGAGGGCGCGATCGCGTTGTACGAGCAGGCGATCGCGGCCGATCCCGATTATACTGACGCCGTCCACGGCCTGGCGATGTGTTATCAAGCCAAGGGTGACCTCGATGGCGCGATTGAGGCAACCAAGCGTTCCATTGAACGCCAGCCGGAAGATATTCTCGCCTTCACCAATCTCAGCATGTTCTATCAGAAAAAGGGCATGATAAAGGAAGCTGAAGCGGCTGGAGCCGAGGCCCGCCGGCTTGACTGGAAACGCCAACTCAAAGAAGGCAAGCACTAGAGAGCGCGCACAACATGCGAGGGCAACGATGAAGCTCAAGGATAAAATCGTATTGATAACCGGCGGCGGCTCCGGACTCGGACGCGAAATGGGCCTGCTGTTCGCGAGCGAAGGCGCACATATCGGGGTGAATGACGTCCGGCCTGAGGCGGCTCAAAACGTGGTGACTGAAATCGAGCGAGCGGGCGGGGTCGCGCGTCCGTTTGTCGCCGACGTTGCCAGCAGTGCCGCCGTGAAGAAGATGTTCGCCGATTTCATCGCACACTTTGGCACTATCGACATCCTCATCAATAACGCCGGTATCGGCCGCACCCGGGAAAGCGCCGAGTTGCAGGCCACCACCGAGTTGAGTGACGAAGATTGGCATAAAATGGTCGCGACTCATCTTGACGCCACGTTTTATTGCACGCGTGAGGCGCTCAAGGTGATGATTCCGAAGCGCTACGGCCGCATCATTAATCAAGGTTCGATCGCGGGTACGGCGGGGCTGCCGTTTGCGGCGAATTATTGCGCGGCCAAGGGCGGCATCATCTCCTTTACCAAGTCCGTCGCGCTTGAAGTCGTCACGCACGGCGTTTTAGTCAACGCGATCGCGCCCGGTTTTATCGAAACCCCGATGACGGCGCCGCTTACCGCCGAGGCGCGCGAATGGGTCCTGCGCGGCACGCCTGCCGGGCGTATGGGCCAGCCGCGCGATATCGCCGCGGCCGCGCTCTATCTTGCTTCCGACGAC
>JBOHWM010000272.1:0-7181 GCA_050736555.1 Binataceae bacterium (SeqCode) | reverse complement strand
GGTCAATACCTTGCGTGCATGCTGGTCTCGATGCGGTTGCGCGAGCTGTGGCGGCCGATGTTGCCGGGGTTGCGTACCGCGGCCTTCTGCATGGTGGCTACTTTCGTGGGGAAAGTGGTGGCGGAACTGCTGAAAATCCATGCGCCCACGGTGATCGTCTTCGTGGCGGCGCCGGCGACGGCGGCATTCCTGTGGCTGGAAGCGCGTGAGGCGATTCGTATGGCCACCAGCACCTTTCGTAAGGCGGACGTGCTCCGAACTTCGGACCAGCAGGCATAGATGGTGTGACGATTATGGCCGTTGCGAACAGGTTGAGCTATGGGTACTTCGGTGCGCTCGTCCGAGCGACCGCAAGCGCCGGTGCGAACGGGCGCGACTATGGATTCCGAGCATAGTCAATTCATTCTGCGGCCACTCGAACAGGCTCGTGCGCTATGGACCGCCACGTGCGCCCGTTCGGACAATGTCACGCTTTATCATGGCGTGCGCTGGGTTCGCGGATTAGTCAAGACCTACCGGATGAAGCCCTGGGTAGCGGCGCTGAGTGACGACGAAGGACTGGCCGCGGCCTGCTTGTTGGCGCATACGCGACGGCCGTTCCCGGCGGGACGTTTTATCGGCCTGCCGTTTTCCGACGTATGTCCGCCGCTGGCGCGCGATACACAGGCGCTGGCGTCTTTGCTGGACGCTCTGGCACGCAATCCGGCGACGCGCAACGGCTGTGAGCTCAGAGGAGTGAGCGCGCCTTCGCCTTGGTGCACTGTCGATTGTTTCGCCAACTGGGCGCTCGACCTGACACGTCCTCTTAACGAAATCGAGCGTTCATTCGACCGTGATTTCCGGCGCAAAATTCGTCGCGGTGGCGAAGCGGGCCTGACCATCCAGCGTGGTGACGACACGAGCTTTGTCGTGCGCTTTTACGAGTTGCAACTCGAGACCCGCCGGCGCCTTGGGTTGCCCGCTCAGCCAGTGGGCCTGTTTATGGCCTTGCGGGAAATTTTCAAGCGAAATGATTTCGAGGTCTGGCTGGCATCGCATGACGGCCATGATTTAGCTGGGGCAATCTTGTTGCGCGAGTGTGGGCGCATTTATATGAAGTGGAGTGCGCGGCGACTCGACGCGATAGCGAGTGCCAATCATCTGCTGGTCTGGAACGTGATTCAGGCCTACGCCGGCAACGCCACTTGTCTTGATCTCGGCCGCACCGACGTGCGCAATAACGGGTTATCACGTTTCAAGAAAGAAGCGGGCGCGGTCGCCACACCTGTGGCTTATTCATTTTTGCCAGCGGCGCCGCGTCACGTCAGTTCCGAGGTGTTGATTGGCTGGCGCAAGCTGATTGCACAGGTCTGGCGGCATCTACCGCTGCCCTTTGCCCGCTTGGCGGGCGCGGCATTTTACCGTTACCTGGCATGATAAAATGGGCTGATCTGTGTTATCTATTATAATGGAGCCGGTGGCACGTTGATAAAGGGGTGGGGCGCTATCGACAAGTTGCCAGGTTAAACGACGGGTAAGCGCACTCGGTAATTCTCGTGGAAAGGAGTTGCCATGGCCTTCAGTATGGAATCGGCCACCGGTCTCGAACCCCCCCCGACCGTGATCGGCATTGATTCAAAATCGGGAGGCAATGACGCTTTTTCCTTCTGGAAACTTCCCGAGGGCTGGCGCGACTCCCTCGACGCGCTCAATGGCATGTCGGCGGTGGCCGCCGAACGTTATTTGTTTGAGCGCTACCTGCCCGAGGACGGGCGTCGTCCGCCGAGCGCGATGGAGGCCTATTACCGTATCAAGGGGTTGATCCCGCGAAGGATGCGCCATCGCCTCAATTCGTTTGCGATTCGCGCACGACGGCGCCAGAAATTTCCGAACTGGCCGTGTGAAAGCGCCTTGACCGAATTTTGGCGTGACTGGATGCGTCAGGCGTTCGAAATCATGCAGGTGAGCGACGGATGGCATGTTGGCTTCTGGCCCGGCGGAGTCAATTGCGCCATCGTGCTGACCCACGATGTGGATAGCCCGCTCGGCTTCAGTCAAATGGAGCGCATGGCCGATGTCGAAGAGAAACATGGTTTCCGTTCCGCGTGGAACTTGCCGCTGGCGCAATATCCGATTGATTTCGGCCTCGTCGAGCAGTTGCGCGCGCGTGGCTTCGAGTTTGGCGCCCACGGATTAAGCCATGACGGCAAGCTCTTTCGCAGCCGCAAGGATTTCCTGGCACTGACGCCACGGCTGGAGCGACTTGCCCGCGAACATAATCTGCGCGGCTTCCGTGCGCCTTCCACGCTGCGTCGTGCCGAGTGGATCGCGACCATGGACTTCGATTTCGATTCGAGCTTCTCGGACACTGATCCCTATGAACCGCAGGCCGGCGGTACCTGTAGCATTTTCCCCTTCTACTTGGGCGAGATGATTGAAATGCCCTACACCCTGGCGCAGGACCATACGCTGGTTCACGTGCTGCATCGAAGCCCCCTGGCGGTCTGGATGCTCAAGGTGCAATGGATTGTGTCACTGGGAGGGATGATCCTCGTGCTTACCCATCCCGACTACTCGGGAGCGGGTGCCAACCTCGGTCATTATGAAGATTTGCTTAAGCATTTGCGTGAAATTGAATCGGCTTGGCACGCGCAACCTTCGGAGGTTGCCGCATGGTGGCGCCGACGCTCGGCCATGGCACTGACCGTGAGCAATGATGTGCCGGTGATTGAAGGCGCGGATGTCGCGGGCGGGACTGCCCGCCGTATCAGTTCGGAGCCGCTTTTTCGCTAGTAAAAATGGTGTTAGGCGCGCGTCGAAACGTCCTGCAACTTGTGCGGCAGGAATGGCGGGTCGATGAGCGAAATTGTCTGCGAATATCAACTCATTCGCACGGCTGATTAAAGTGTATCACGTTGGGAGGTCGTTTCTGTGGAGCACGGCAAAACCCTGGTCATCGGAGTGGGCGAGGTCGGCGGAGCGTTGGCGGAAGTACTTGAACGCAAGGAGGCGGTGCTTCGTCATGATATCAAACCGCGTAATTTTGCGGATGCGATCGGCGTAATGCATATCTGCATTCCGTTCAAAACCCGCGAGCAGTTCGAGCCTGCGGCACTGTCGTATATAAACCGATTCAGCCCGACCCTGACGATTATCAATAGCACGGTGGTGCCCGGCACCACGCGTTCCATCGCCGCGCAGAGTCGAACGCCAATCGCTTATAGTCCGGTGCGCGGCAAGCACGTGCGCATGACGGAGGATATGCTGCATTATGCGAAATTCGTATCCGCGCCTGACAGCGGCACTGCGGATCTCGCTGAGGAGCATTTCAAGGCGGCCGGGATGAAAACGCGCCGCTTCGCGCGGGTTGAAACCCTCGAATTGGCCAAACTGGCTGAAACCTCGTACTTTGGCGTGATGATCGCGTTCGCCCAGGAGCTTAATCGTTATGCGGAAACCGTGGGCGCCGATTATGCGGAGGCGATCGACTTTTTTGAGGAAGTTGGCTTTCTGCCCCGCACCCGCTATTTCCCCGGCTTTATCGGTGGCCATTGCGTTATCCCCAATATTCACCTGCTGAAGCAGGTTAAATCGATGGCGCTGTTCGACGCCGTGCTGGATTCCAACGAGCGTCGCGCCGCAGAGCTGCGACGGAAGGGTCCCTCCAACCAAGCGGAAACCTCGAATCGCACTAAACCCGCCGGTAAGAAGAACGGAATTGACAATGGCGGTTTCCAGGATCGCTCTAACGGCGGCAGGGGCAAACTCACGGCCAATCGCTGACAATTACAGTTCTTCCATGGCGCATCACCCGCGTGATGCTCGCACGCGCCGCTTGTCTTCAAGCTTGCCGCTCATCGCACAATCTGAGACACCTTAGACGGATGCGCGTTAGCGTGCGCGTCCGTGCAAAATGAAGCCAGCCAGCCCAGGCACCGCCGAACTGCTTCCGGGCACAACCGATTACAGACGAGCCGTACCGCAGCGTTATCTGTGGCTGCTGCTGGCGATGTTGATGTCGGCGACCGTCTTTGAAGGTTACGACATCACGATCTTCCATCTATGCACGCCTGATATCGCGCGCACCTTCCATCTTGACGACGCAAGTATCGGCGCGATTGTGGCGATTGTGCGCTTCGGCGGGATCCTTTCGTTTTTCGTTGTCACGCTCGCCGATCGTTACGGCCGCAAGCCGATCATGTCAGTCACGGTGCTATGCTACGCGTTCTTCACATTGCTCACCGCGTTATCGTCCGGGATGGGCACGTTTACTCTGTTCCAGTCCTGCTCGCAGATTTTTCTCGCGGCTGAATTCGGCGTTGCGATAACAGTAATCAGTGAGGAATTTCCCGACGCGATGCGCGGGCGCGCGATTTCCGTCATGCACATGGTGGCGTTTATCGGGGTCGCATGCGCGGGACTGCTCTATAGCGTCGTGGCGAACTCGAGCTGGGGATGGCGCGGCATGTACTTCCTCGGCATCATCCCGCTGGTGCTGGTGGCCTTGCTGCGACGCAGGATGCGCGAGACGGCGCGTTTTTCAGAAAGTGAGCGGACGCGCAAAGCCGCCGGCTATTCGCGTGCACCGTTATTCGCTCCGCTGCGACGGTGCGTGGGATCGTCGGTCGTCCTCTACCGCTCCCGCCTGATCCTTATTGCGCTGTTATGCAATTGCATCGGGGTGGTTGGCGGCCCCACCATCTCGTTCTTCAGCCTTTACGCCAAGCGCGATCATCATTGGACCTCCTCGCAAGTCGGTGACGCGATCGTCATCGCGTACCTGCTCGGCATGGCCGGTACGCTGCTTTGTGGTTATCTGATGGACCGTATCGGGCGGCGCGCGACCGCCTCGATGTTTTTCGTGGCAGCGGGTATCGCGATGGTGGGGTTGTTTCACAGCAACAGCCATCAGGCCATTCTGATCGGCATCATGGCGACGATGTTCGCTTATCAAGGCGCGCGCACCGCGACCTCGGCGTTGTCGGCGGAATTGTTTCCCACCGCCGCGCGCGCCACTGGCTACAGTCTGACGGTGCAGGTCTTCGGTCAGCTCGGCTGGATGCTCGCCCCATTGGCGGCGGGGCTGTTATCGGACTACATGGGCAGTTTGGGCAATGCGGCGGCTCTGTTCGGCGTTGGTCCGGTCATCGGTGCGGGTTTGATTATGGCGTATGCTCCCGAGACCAATGGACGGAAACTGGAAGAGCTGTCGCCCGACCTTGCGGTTGAAGAGACAGGCCAACGCGTGAGCGACGATTAGCATCACTCCACGACAAATTCTCTTGTAGCTTTCGACTATAGGAGCGGGAGCGGATGATGGAGCCGGAAACGGAAACTTGGGCGGTCAGGGGATTTCATTTCACTCTCGATATTGCCGGTCCCGCCTCCGGACCTCCCGTGTTATTGCTCCATGGCTTTCCGGAGACACGACACATGTGGCACGAGCAGTTGTGTGCGCTGGCGACCGCGGGATTTCGCGCCGTGGCTCCCGATCAGCGCGGCTATTCAGCGGGCGCTCGTCCGGCCGGGGTTGACTCGTACAATAGCGAGGCTCTGACCGCTGACGCATTGGCCTTGATGGATACTTGCGGGGCACGTCGGTTTCATCTGGTCGGCCACGATTGGGGCGGCCAACTCGCATGGCTGATAGCCGCTCAAAATCCCGATCGAGTCGCAACGCTGACGGAACTCTCGCGGCCGCATCCAGCCGCATTCGCTCGCGCCATGGCCGAGGATCCTGAGCAGGCCAAACGATCTCAGCATCACCGGACCTTTCGCCAAGTGGAGGCCACCGCGCGTCTGCGTCAGGACAATTTCAAGGTGCTGAGAGCCGCGTTGGAACGCGAGGGCGTGGTGGCCGAAAAGGTCGAGATCTATTTTCGGACGCTGAGCGAATCCGGCGCCTTGGAAGCAGCCGTTAATTGGTATCGCGCCAGCCAGATCGCTTCCGCCGCGATTCCTCCAGTTTCAATGCCCACCCTTTATATCTGGGGCACGCAAGACGGAAGCGTCGGCCGCCGCGCCGCGGAACTAACCGAGCAATTCGTTGTCGGCCCGTACCGCTTTGTGCAAATCGAAGGTGGCGGCCATTTTGTCGTTGATCAATTTCCCGATCGCATAGCACAACTCCTGATCGGGCATTTAAGGCACAATCCATTCTGACGGCCCGTTCACTCGGACGCGACAGTTGTCCGGCCATGCTTTGGACCACTATGGTGTATCAATACGCTGGCGGAACTCTATTCGGCTAACGAATCCGCGAGTTGCGTTAAAATCACGTTTTTAGCACACGAGGAGATCATGGCAGGCAAGTACTTCGAGGAATTTCGGGTCGGCGACGTTTTCCAGCATCAGCCGAGCCGCACCGTAACGGAGACCGACAATTTGCTTTTCACCACGCTCACGATGAACGTTCAGCCGCTTCATCTCGACGTTGAATTTTCGAAAAAGGCGGAATTCGGGCAGCGCCTCGTCAACAGCATTTTCACCCTGGGCCTGGTGGTCGGGCTTTCGGTCGGCGACCTGACGCTCGGTACCACCGTTGGAAATCTGGGCTTTGACAAAACCGAGTTTCCCAAGCCGGTTTTTATCGGCGATACGATTACGGCTGAAACCGAAATTATCGAGGTGCGCGAGTCGAAGTCGCGCCCACAATGGGGCGTCGTCATCTTTGAGCATCGTGGCGTCAATCAACGCGGCGAGACTGTGGTGAAATGCCGGCGCGCGGGCATGATGCGGCGCAAACCGAAGTAAGAAGGCGCGCGGTCGAGTCCACGCCGGTTGGCTAATGTAGACCGGCTCTTCGACGCTTGAGCCTTAGGAATCAACTCCTCGCCCCGTTGTTCCTTAACAGGCGGTTTGAGAACTCACGCCCTGTACCGCTTCTCTTTTCGCCCGCAAGAGGGCGGGGAGAAGATGGAGGAAAGAGGACGTCTTCACGCAGGATGTTGATACCGGTCATGCATTCAACTCCGATGATCGCGCATTTTTTCAACACCCAACTAAGGAACAAGATTTGCGTTTAGCATCAAGGAAGACTGTCGCGAGGGCTCGGGATTTCGTTTGTAGGACCCGGTAAAACAGAGTCGGCAACTTGCTATGGCTAATGGCGACGATATAGATCGGCTCGAATCCGAGCCTGAACACAAAAGAAATGGCTTGCGAGCCGGAAGCCGACCATCACGGCCATAGCGCCGAAACGC
>JBOHWM010000271.1:0-4162 GCA_050736555.1 Binataceae bacterium (SeqCode) | reverse complement strand
GATCAGCCCGTATGGTGGGGTTTGCCCACGCGCAACACGCGTGACCGTGCGACTGCAATGTTGCCACGGTTGATGCACGAGCGGCTCGACGAGATGGGCTTTGATTTCGTCGTGCTCTACCCGTCGGCCGGCCTGCGTGTCCCGTTTATCGCCGATGCCGAGGCGAGACAAATTGCCTGCCGCGCCTTCAACCGATTTTCGGCTGATCAATTCGGCGAATTCAGCCGCCGCATGTCGCCGGCGGCGGTGATTCCGATGCATACGCCCAACGAGGCCATCGCCGAACTAGAATATGCGGTGAAGACGCTGGGGCTGAAGGTTGTCATGATGTCGAGCCTGATTCGGCGTCCAATCAAGTCCAACGCGGGACGGCCATATAACATCTGGTTCGACATGCTGGGCATTGATAGCGAATACGATTACGATCCGGTTTGGGCCAAATGCATGGAGTTGGGCGTCGCACCAACTTTCCATTCCGTATCCAAGGGTGTGGGGACGCGGGTGTCACCCTCGAACGCGGTTTACAACCATATCGGCCATTTCGGCGTGGCCGGGGAGGCGGTTTGCAAAGCGCTGTTCCTGGGCGGCGTGACGCGGCGTTTTCCCAAGCTGAATTTCGCTTATTTGGAAGGGGGCGTGGGCTGGGCGTGCATGCTTTACAGCGACCTCATCGGTCATTGGAAGAAGCGCAATCCGCAAGCCCTCGAGGACATCAATCCGGCCAATCTCAATCGCGAGGCGCTGGCGGATTTGTTCCGCCGTTATGGCGGTGAACAACTGGCCGCGAAACTCAACGAATGGAAGATCGGCGGGGAGGAGCTGTCGCCCGCCAGTGCCGATCCAGGGATCTCGCTCGACGATTTCGCCGCATGCAAGATCGAGCGGGCCCGGGACATCGAGGGTTTGTTCGTCCCGCGTTTTTACTTTGGCTGCGAATCCGACGATCCGGCCAACGCGTGGGCGTTCAACTCAAAAGCCAATCCGTACGGGGCGCGGCTGGGAGCGGTGTTCGGTTCCGACATCGGCCATTTCGACGTGCCCGATATGGCGGGCGTGCTCAACGAGGCCTACGAGCTGGTCGATGACGGCCTGATAACGACCGACGATTTCCGCGACTTCGTCTTCACCAATCCGGTACGTTTGTGGGCGGGCAACAATCCTGACTTCTTCAAAGGCACGATGGTGGAGGATGCCGCCCGCGCCGCGCTCGAGAAGTGACGTTCGTGTTCGTGGCTTGAACGGCGCTCAACCGCGGCGGTCGTCGCGAATTTGCGCCATCATGACGACTAAGTCGCCGATACTCGGCGCCGGTGCCGTGCCGCCGGAAAATTCGCGATAGAGCGTCGAGACATTGACCACGATGCGCTCGCCATCACCCCACGACGAATAATCCGCCATCGAAATGTCGCGCGCCGCCTCGAACATTGGCATCCCGGCGTCATAGCGTCGCCGCGCCTCGCCGGCGATATATTCGAGATAGCTCTTGACGGCGGTTACACCGCGCTTATCGGTGATGGGACCATGTCCGGGCACCACCACGTCAACGTCAAGGTCGAGCATCAACTGACAGGCCTTGATCCAGTTGCCGACCGGACCAGCCCATATGATCGGATGGCCGTTGATGAACAGGATGTCGCCGGTGAAGATGCTACGGTCTTGCGGTACGTAGGCGAGAATATCGCCGCGGGTATGCGCGGGTCCGACTTGGAGCAGGCGAACGGTCTTGTTGCCGACGCGCCGTTCCATCTCGCCTTCGAAGGTCACGGTCGGCATCGCGACGTTGATACCGGTGAAGTCGAACGGCGCGAAAATCTCTTGCAGGAACGCACCCGCCGCACCCATCCGCGAGGTGTTGGCTTGCAGGTCAGCAAGCCGTTTGGCACCGCCATCCGCGGCCATCTCTTCGGCGCAGGCTTTGGACGCCACGATGTCAGCGCCGGCGACTAACTCGTTGCCAAAGCAATGGTCGCCGTTGGAATGCGTGTTGACCAGCGTGCCGATGCGTTCGGTGGCTTTGGGCTCGGCCCGGCGCATCGCCGCAAGCATTTCGCGCGTGAGTTTCAAATCGAAGAGCGTATCGACGAGCAGGGACTCGCCGCCGTCAACTACAAGCCCAGCATTGCTCCATCCCCATGAACCGTCCGGTTGCAAATAAGCATAGCAACCCTTGCCGATTTCCCGCAGCCCCTTGTCGTATGCCCACTTACTGGAGATTAGCGCCATTGCCCTTCTCCTGACTTTCTCCGCGACTCATGGCACGCGCGCGGCCAATCGAAAAAAGCGGGTCGCACGCGGCGCATGTTGCCGCATGGAATTGAACGAACGCTATGCTTCCGTTATCAGCCGACGAGCGCAACCGCAGCCTCTTCGTTGCGCTTTCCCACAAGCGAAAAAGTTAATATACCGTAACTAACGGTGAGGCGGTAATGGCCGGTGGCGCCGAAGCCTCGGCAAGCGACCACCATGGCCACGCCGTACGCTGAAACATCAGGAGGACGTCCGATGAAAGTTGGAGTCTCATTTTTCTGCCAGAATTTTTTCCGCGCTGAAAAACCCGACTACGAAGTCTATCGCGAAGACCTGAAACTCGCCGACATGGTCGAGCCCTTGGGGTTCGACTCGATCTGGGCGGTGGAGCATCATTTCTCGCCCTACACCATGATCCCGGACGTCGTCCAATTCCTCACCTATATGACCGGCCGCACCAGCCACGTCGGGCTCGGCACGATGGTGGTGGTGCTGCCGTGGCATGACCCGGTGCGCGTGGCCGAACAGATCGCGATGCTCGACATCTACGCGGGTGATCGTGAAATCACGCTCGGTTTTGGCCGCGGCTCCGGCCGAATCGAGTATAACGGTTTTCGCATCTCGATGAGCGAATCGCGCGATCGCTTCACCGAAGCCGCCGAGATCGTGCGTCTGGCACTGAGCCAGCGGAGTTTTTCCTAT
The DNA here is from genome assembly GCA_050736555.1 of Binataceae bacterium (SeqCode). GTDB lineage: Bacteria > Desulfobacterota > Binatia > Binatales > Binataceae > JBOHWJ01. The sequence continues at coordinate 1,213 of JBOHWM010000271.1, read as the reverse complement.
TCCGGCAAATTCAACCAGATTCCCGAGATGACGATCCGGCCGCAGCCGCGCCGCGCGAATCTCACTGACCGCTTTTACGGCGCCATTGTCAGCCCTGAAACCGGCGACATCATGGCCAAGCAGGGGATGGGGATGCTGGTGATTCCGCAGAAACCATGGGCGGAGCATCGCGCCGACTACGACCATTTCAACGAGTCATGCGCGAAGTTTGGCCAAGTTGCCAAAAAGCCCATCGTGGTCGCCTTCATTTATTGCGCGGAATCCGAGCGCGAAGCCAACGAGGGTGCGATGACCTGGATGGGGAACTATGCGGATACCGCCTTGCGCCATTACGAATACGACGAGCCCGAGCATTTCCGCGCGGTCAAAGGTTACGAGTATCACGTGAAAATGGCGGAGGCGGGCAAGAATGCGCCGGGCGCCTTCCGTGACATGTTCACCAAGACCCAGTGTTACGGCACGCCCGAGCGATGCGTCGAGACGTTGCGCACTATCGCGAGCACGATGGACGCAGCGGAGTTCGTCGGCATCTTCAAATACGGCGGGATGCCGGCGGAAAAGGCCGAGCGCAGCATGAAGCTGTTTGCGGCGGAGGTTTTGCCGCATATTCAGCGCGGGACATCACCGGCCGTGGCCAGCGCCGCCGCCGGCGGCCGTTAGCCGCAAGAGATAGTCGCAATGAGATGGGGCGGTGCCGCGTTTTTGCGATGCGGCGCCCCCCAATTTTCTTTTGATCCGTGTTTCACTCAAAACGCGATCGTACCGGTGCTGGGTGCACGCTTTGACGCCGGCTTGGTCTCAGGGCGATCGCGATGCCGTCATCGCTGAGGAAAGTCCTCGCCATCCCGCTACCGGCGAATCCGTCGGCAGCAGGCCAGGCGGATTCCGATCCGTCAAGCCGAACAGCTATCCAGTGCCGCATGACGGTCCGGTGGGCAAAATGCTGCGCGCGCAAGGACGCCCTCCGTATCGTCCGGCGCAAATCCACTTTATCGTCTCAGCCGCGCGATATCGTCCGCTGGTGACCGCGTTTTATATCGCCGACGATCGCTATCTCGAGTCCGACGCCGTGTTCGGTGCGCGAGTCGCTGGTGGTTGATTATCGGAATACAGCGTCACAAGAGCGCACGCCGGGTGATGCGGGCATCGACGTGATCGAATTCAACTTCACCCTCGCGTCCAAGCAAGCTCCGCAGACGTAACCCTGTCATTC
>JBOHWM010000270.1:0-11267 GCA_050736555.1 Binataceae bacterium (SeqCode) | reverse complement strand
TGGCCACGCAACGCGGCCGGAATTGTCCCCAGCTCAACTCCGCTCAAGCGCCGCATCGCCTGCGCGACAATCGTCCCAAATAGTGGCTGTCCAACTTCGCGCGGCAGGCTATATATGGGCCGAATCGCGAGCGGCTCGCCGCCGTTGAGCCGATGGACCTCGGGATGAACGATTTCGATTTCGCCGCCGGTTCCGACACTCACGCGGCCATGTAACAGCACCCGCTCGCCGGACGGCATCCGCGCATACGCCGGCAGGTTGAACCAGACCACGCGCAGCCGCGCGCCATCGGCGCCGGTCAAAGTGGCGACCGCCAGCCGCCGCCATCGATTGCCGCGCATAGGGTGCTGGACCACGGCGCCCAGCATCCCGGTGACCACCGCGTCGTCACCCGCCTTGAGCTCGGCGATTTTGCGCGGCGAGCGCAAATCCACATAACGATACGGCAGATGAAAGAGCGCGTCGGCACACCAGGTTATTCCGTGATCAGTCAGGGCGGCTGCGCGTTTGGGGCCGATCCCATGGAGGCTGGCTACTTCGATATCCTGTGAAACAGTGGCCGGCTGGGCGGACGGTCCCGGCGCGGCGATGCGCGGCGTAGTCGGGCGGACTGGGCGACGCGGCCGGTTCATCGACAGGGATCTTCAGGCGCCATGATAATCCTGCAACGCGCGCACGGAGAGCGGCCCGGTACGCATCGCGGCGATTGCTTCGACGGCAGCACCGGCGCCCGCGATGGTGGTGAAAAAGGGCACCCTCATTTCGAGCGCCGTGCGCCGAATCGAGAACGAATCACTGGCACCCGCCTCGTCCGGCGTATTGATCACCATTGCGAGGCCACCCGCGCGCATCAGGTCGACCACGTGCGGGCTGCCTTGGGCCACCTTATTGATAACGGTGCAACGGAGGCCCAATTGTTCGATGGCGCGGGCGGTACCAGTGGTCGCGACCATCTCGAAATCCATGGTGGCCAAGCCACACGCGATAGTTTCAAGCAAGGGCTTGTCGGCATCGCGCACGCTGATAAAGACCCGGCCCTTCATCGGCAAGTCGGTGGAGGCCGCGATTTCCGCTTTGGCGAAAGCCGCCGGAAAGGAGTTATCGAGACCCATCACTTCGCCGGTGGACTTCATCTCGGGACCGAGGATCGTATCGACGCCCGGGAAACGCACGAACGGAAACACCGATTCCTTGACCGCCGTGTGTGCGGGGACGCGCTCGCTGGTGAAGCCCAGTTCGTTGAGCTTAATGCCGGCCATCACGCGCGCGGCCATTTTGGCCAGCGGCACGCCGATGGTCTTGCTTACGAACGGGATCGTGCGCGAAGCACGCGGGTTCACCTCAAGGATATAAACCTCGCCATGAAAGATCGCGTACTGCACATTGATGAGCCCAACCACGCCAAGTTCGTGCGCCAGCATCCGGGTCTGCTCGCTCAGTTCGGCTACAATCTCCGGGCTCAAGCTGCGCGGAGGCAGCACGCATGCGCTGTCACCCGAATGGATTCCGGCATGCTCGACATGCTCCATAATGCCGCCGATGACGACCGTCTCGCCGTCCGCGATTGCATCGACGTCGACTTCGATCGCGCCGTCGAGATAGCGGTCAACCAACAGTGGACGCTCTTCGGAAGCGCGTAATGCATGCTCAAGGTAGCCACGCAAGGCGTCTTCATTGGCAACCACCTCCATCGCGCGTCCGCCGAGCACGTACGATGGCCTAATCAGCACTGGGTAGCCGATCTGGGCGGCACCGCGAATGGCTTCATCGCCGTTATGGGCCAGCACGCCGCGCGGCTGCCGCAGCCCGAGCTTCTCGACCATTTGATTGAAGCGTTGGCGATCTTCGGCGCGGTCGATGGCGTCGGGAGTGGTGCCGAGAATCGGCACGCCCGCCTGATGCAGCGGCATCGCAAGTTTCAATGGCGTTTGTCCGCCAAACTGTACGATCAGGCCGACGGGCTTTTCACGTTCCACGATGGCGAGGACGTCTTCCAGGGTGAGCGGCTCGAAATAGAGGCGGTCGGAGATGTCGTAGTCGGTCGAAACTGTTTCAGGATTACAGTTGACCATGATGGTCTCGAAGCCGTCCTGTTTGAGTGCGAGGCTTGCGTGGACACAGCAATAATCGAACTCGATACCCTGGCCGATACGATTGGGACCTCCGCCCAGGATCATGATTTTGCGGCGTTGGTCGGGATTAGCTTCGTCCTCGCCCTCATAGGTTGAATACAGATATGGCGTGAAGGCTTCGAATTCGGCGCCACAGGTATCAACGGTCTTGAACACCGGCCGCACGTCGAAGGCGGCGCGCCGTCGCGCGATCGCGCCCTCCCGTATGCCCTTGAGATCGGCAATCCGCCGGTCGGCGAAACCCATCGCCTTGGCTTCGCGCAACAGGTCGGGTTCGAGCGGTTCCCTCGCGATACGCGATTCCATCCCGACGATTTCTCCGATGGAATCAACGAACCAGGGATCGATGCCGGTGAGCTGGCGGATCTCACTGATTGCAAGACCCAGACGCAGGGCGTCAGCGATATAGTAAATACGGGTGCTGCTGGCGACCGCGAGGCGCGCACGCACCGTTGCGAGCGCCGCTTGCGGCGTCATCCCGATGATGCGGCTCTCGAGGCCGTACGAGCCGGTTTCAAGCGAGCGCAGTGCCTTTTGCAGCGACTCCTTGAAGGTGCGTCCGATCGCCATTGCCTCGCCCACCGATTTCATCTGCGGTCCGAGTTCGTCAACCGCGCCACGAAACTTCTCGAAGGTGAATCGTGGAATTTTGGTGACGACGTAATCAATCGTCGGCTCGAAGCACGCTGGCGTCATGCGCGTGATGTCATTGGGGATCTCGTCGAGACGGTAGCCGATGGCGAGCCGCGCCGCGATTTTCGCGATGGGAAAGCCGGTTGCCTTGGAGGCCAGCGCGGAGCTGCGTGATACCCGCGGATTCATCTCGATCACGACCATGCGGCCGCTGGCCGGATCGATCGCGAACTGGATATTCGAACCGCCGGTGTCAACTCCAATTTCGCGAATGATGCGCAGTGCCGCATCGCGCATCAACTGGTATTCCTTGTCGGTCAGTGTCTGCGCCGGCGCGACCGTAATGGAATCGCCCGTATGCACCCCCATCGGGTCGAGGTTCTCGATCGAGCAGATGATGACGACGTTATCTGCGCCGTCGCGCATCACTTCGAGTTCATATTCCTTCCAGCCTTCGACCGATTGCTCGATTAGAACCTCGGTGCTGGGTGACATCTCCAAGCCCCAGCGAACCTTGATAATAAAATCTTCCGGCGCGCGCGCGATGGAGCCGCCGGTTCCACCGAGCGTCCGCGAGGGCCGAATGATCAGCGGCAATCCCAATTCAGCCCTGATGGCTTCAGCTTCACTTAGGTTGTGGGCGACGGCGGAAGCCGGGACTTCGAGGCCGAGGTTGATCATGGCGCGCTTGAAGAGGTCGCGATCCTCGGCTTTTTTGATTGCGGCGAGATTGGCTCCGATGAGCTCGACACCGTACCGTTCGAGCACACCCGTTTCGGCCAGCGCGATGGCAAGGTTAAGCGCAGTCTGACCACCGACGGTCGGCAGGAGGGCATCCGGCCGCTCGCGCTCGATGATGCGCGTGATGCTGGCGGCGGTCATCGGTTCGATATAGGTACGGTCGGCCAACTCGGGATCCGTCATGATGGTGGCGGGATTCGAGTTGATGAGGATAATACGCAGGCCTTCTTCGCGCAGCGCTTTGATCGCCTGGGTTCCTGAATAATCGAATTCGCAGGCTTGTCCGATCACGATCGGACCGGAGCCGATGAGCAGGACGGATTGGATATCGTTACGGCGTGGCACGGTTCACTCTTTCAAAGCTTTATCACTAGCAATTACGCTATTCAGATTTTTGGCATGCGCACCTCGCAGACTCGTTTGCTCGCTATGTCATTCTGAACGGAGTCCGCGAAGTGAAGAATCCCGGAAGAAAAGAATCGGAAACACAGAATGATCCGGGATTCTTCGCTGTGCTCAGAATGACAGAACCACACTTGTGCAAAGGTTCCCTAGTTCTCATCGGATTCCGCGAGACGCTCAAGCGTTTCCGCGCCATAACGCGGGAAATACTCCACCATGCGCCGAAAGCGCGCGAACAAATAGCCCGCGTCATGCGGACCAGGTGACGCTTCGGGATGATACTGGACCGAGAAAAATGGCACGCCGAGGCCACGCAAACCCTCCACCGTCTTATCGTTGAGATTCAGATGGGACAATTCGGCGCGTCCCTCAAGTGACTCGGAATCGACCGCAAACCCGTGGTTTTGCGAGGTGATTTCCACTCGTCGCGTGCGCAAGTCCATCACCGGATGATTGACCCCGTGATGGCCGAAGCCCAATTTGTAGGTCCTGCCACCGAGCGCCAGGCCCAATATCTGATGGCCCAGACAGATGCCGAAAATCGGCTTGCGCCCGAGCAATCGATCTACCGTTGCAACCGCATAAGGAACCGCGGCTGGATCGCCCGGTCCGTTGGAAAGGAAAACGCCGTCAGGACGGAGCGCGAGCACCTCGTCCGCACTCGCGCACGCGGGCATCACCCTGACTCGGAAGCCAGTCGCAACGAGGCGGCGCAGGATATTGCGCTTGACGCCATAGTCGAGTGCAACCACCAACGGCGCCGCGCGCAACTCGCCCCGCGACGGCTGACGATAACCACCGGCAAGCCGCCATTCACCAAAATCCCAGTCGTAGGGGCCCGTCGTGCTGACTTCCTTCACCAGGTCGCGGCCGATCAGTCCGGGTGACGCCTTGGCCCTCTCCACCAATTCTTTAGGATTCAAATTCAGGCTGGAAATCACCGCCTGCTGCGCTCCCGCAATCCGTATATGACGAACCAGCGCGCGTGTATCGATGGCCTCAATGCCGACGATACCAGCGCGTTCAAGATATTCGCCCAGCGGAATTTCAGCCCGCCAATTCGACGGCCGTTGCCAGTATTCCCTGACGATAAAGCCTTCCACACGGACCCGCGTGGATTCCGCATCCTCCGCGTTGATCCCGACGTTGCCAATTTCCGGATAGGTCATGCACACCAACTGGCCTTTGTAGGACGGATCGGTGAGGACCTCCTGGTATCCGGTCATCGCGGTGTTGAAGACGACCTCGCCGATGGCTTCACCAATCGCGCCAAAGGCGCGTCCGCGAAAGATGCGGCCGTCGGCAAGCGCGAGAATAGCTTCAGTATGATCGCGAGATGGTGCCATAAATCAGCTACGAAGTTGGGGCATCCCGTTGCGCATGACAAATTTCATCGGTTTACGGAAACTCCCGGGTTGTTGTGGACGATCTCTCCGCCCACGATGGTCATGACTGCGCGCCCGCGCATCCGCATACCGGCAAACGGCGTGTTCCGGCTCTTCGAAATAAAGGCATTGGCGTCAACCGTCCATTCCGAGTCGGGATCGATCACCGTGATATCGGCGCGGGCGCCAACCGCGAGTGTGCCGGCGTCACAATGGAGCAACCGCGCCGGATTCACCGACATCATTTCTATCATTCGCGCGGGCGTAATTATGCCGCGATGGACCAGGCCGAGAACCACGCCCACAGCGGTTTCGAGTCCCACGATCCCATTGGCCGCGAGGGTCAACGCCTCGATTTGCTCTCGTGCGAGCGGCTTCGCACCGGCGGCACCGAAAAAGCCGTTCAAGTATTGCGCCTGCTTTGACACCGGATCATGCGGCGCATGATCGGTGGCGATCATATCGATGTTGCCGTCTGCGACCGCGGCCTCAATCGCCGCGACATCGTACGCGCCACGCAGCGGCGGTGACATTTTCGCGTTCTGGCCCCATCTCATCACAGCGCCTTCATCGAGGGCGAGATGATGCGGCGTGACCTCGCAGCTGACCGCCGCTCCATTGCGGCGTGCGGCGCGCACGATCGCGATCCCATCCGCAGTTGAGACGTGCGCGATATGAACCGGTGCGCCAGAGCCAATCGCGAGTGCGAGATCACGCCGAATCCGTTTGCTCTCCGCTACGGCTGGGATGCCCGCGACGCCCAGGCGGCGCGAAACCTCGCCGGCGTTGACCGCGCCCTCACCAGTAAGCGCGCGGTCCTCCTCATGTAGTGAAATGGCGAAGCCGATTCGCGCGGCCTCATCGAAGGCGCGCGCGAGCACGACTTGATCGTCAATGGGAATGCCGTCGTCGGAAAAAAGCCGTACTCCGGCCGCGACCATCGCGGCAAAATCCACCGTCTCGCGGCCCTCCAAACCCTTTGTGACGGCGGAGACGGGAATCAGGCGCGCGGCGCGTGCCTCATGCGCTCGCTCGAGCATATAGCGGGTTATTTCGGGCGTGTCGTTTACCGGCGACGTGTTGGCCATCGCCGCGACCATCGTGAATCCGCCGGCCGCCGCCGCACGCAGCCCACTCAAGATAGTTTCCTTGTGCGGGAACCCAGGATCGCGCAGATGCACATGCGGATCGATCAAGCCTGGAACCACCCATAATCCGGCAACGTCGAGGATGATCGCGTCCCGCGGTGGTTGCAAGGAGCCGGCCGACTCCATCGCTTCGATTTCGCCGTCAGCCATGAGCAGGTCAAAGACGCCGTCGATCGCGCTGGACGGATCAAGCACGCGTCCGCCACGTAAGAACAGTGGCCTCATGCCTGCCGCTCCGGCTCTTTACTCACGCCTTCCTCCTGTTCCTTGAATGAGTCGACCATGGTGTAAAGCACCACGCGGTCATTCTTGCGCTGATCGTCGAGACCAAGACGCACCTGCACGCGGTCCGCACGCGCGGTCGGGATACTCTTGCCGACGTAGTTGGGCCGGATCGGTACCGCGCGATGGCCGCGATCGATCAGCACGGCGAGCTTCACCGCCGCGGGACGGCCGCGTTCCCACAGGTTCGTCATCGCGCGCTGCACCGTCCATCCGCTGTTAATTACGTCATCGACCAATACGATGGTGCGGCCGCCGACATCGAAACCCTCATCGCCATCAACACTCTGAAGCGCGGTATCACCGCTATAGACGTCGAGCGCCGCGCAAGGTGGACGCACGCCGGTGGCATGTTCGAGCAGATCGCGAATTCGCATGGCGAGCAGCGCGCCACGCGATATCACACCGACCATGACAACGGAAGTGAGATCGGGGAGATCAGCGGAAATCTGCGCCGCAATGGTTTCACACGCATGCTCAATTTCGGCGCCTTTCATAATTTCGCGCTGCGGGCCGCGGCGATACGGTTCATAGCCGCTTTCCTCCGCCTGCTTAACGGTCTCGAAGACCGCAAGCGTGCCGTCTTCGATCCATTGGCGCACATAGCCGTTGAGGTTCTCATCAAAGCGATAATAGCGGCGCGAGCCGGAATTACCGACGAACTCAACGCTCAATTCGCGCTCGCAATAATCGCAGCGCAGCATCAGCAGGGCGCGATCGGCGGAGCGCGCCAGCCGGAATCGTGAGCCGAGGTAGCTTCCCTCGTGACGGGAAATGCAGCTTGGATTGGCACAACGAGGCGCAGGACCGCTTTTGAAGGAGATCGACCGTGATGGGCCAGCCGCTTTGAAACCGCTCTCCAGCAGCCAGGCGATAATCGCCATGCGCATCGGCACGCCGGCGGCGGCTTGCTCAAAATAGATCGCGCGCGGATCGCTGTCGAGTTCGTACGCGAGTTCATCGGTGCGCGGCAGCGGATGCATTACGACGGCTTCATGCGTGCGGCTGGTACGCAGCGCCCGCGCATCGAAGTGGACGTAAGCGCCGGTTTCCGGCCAGTCCTTGCCGATACGCTCGCGCTGCAGGCGCGTGACGTAAAAGGCGTCAAGTGCGCTCGGCGGCCTTGCCACCGGTATTTTCTCCAACGGTCGCTCGCCGGTGAACAGTGCCATCTGATGCGGCGCGCTCGGCGTGAGATATAGCGCGTCGAGGCCGCCCGCCACCGCTTTCAGCTCGTCCATCGTGACCGTGTTGAACCCGTAGTTGCGTTCGGCGGCGATACGGTCGAGCACGTAATGAGGAACTTCCATGCCACCGTATGGCACCGCCAAAATATTCGCGCCGAAACGGGCCAGCGCATAGATCAATGAATGGACGGTACGGCCGAATTTGAGATCGCCGCAAATCGCGACGGTCAAACCCTTAAGATCCCCCTTTTTGCGCCGCAGGATGTAAAGATCGCACAACGTCTGCGTGGGATGTTCGCGACTGCCATCACCGGCGTTGATTACCGGCACGCTGGCGTATTCCGCGGCGACCCGCGCGGCACCATCGTTGGGATGGCGCACCACGATCAAGTCCGCATAGGCGCTCACGACGCGAGCGGTATCGGCGAGACTCTCGCCCTTGGCGGCTGAACTGGAATGCATATCGGCGGAGCTGATGACGGCACCACCCAATCGATGCATCGCCGACTCGAAACTCAGCCGCGTGCGGGTTGAGGGCTCATAGAAGAGCGTGGCCATGATCAGACCGGCGGCCATCGTGGAGGATTCGCCCGACGCGAGGATGGCGGCGAATTGGTCGGCCAGCGCGAAGAGGCGTTCGATCTCGCCAATTTCGAGGTCGTCGATGGAGATGATGTCATGCTTGGGCAGGCGGCCCATTACTTGACATCTCCAACGATCACCGCGTCGGCGCCATCGACTTCGCTCATCCTTACGTAAACGCGATGTCCCGGCGGAGCCTGGATATTACGGCCGACGTAATCGGCACGAATCGGCAATTCGCGTTGGCCGCGATCAATCAATACCGCGAGCTGAACCGACTCTGGACGGCCGAGGTCGGCAATCGCGCTGAGCGCGGCACGCACGGTACGGCCGGTGTAAAGGACATCGTCCACCAGGATCACCCGGGCGGCGTCGAGGCTGAACGGGATATTGCGGCTAAGCAAACGCGGATCACCCGCGATACCCTTGCCGTCGTCGCGATAAGAAGAAATATCCAACGTGCCGACCAGCGCGCGTCCGCCGCCGTCTCGTTCAAGCAGCCGGGCCAAGCGATCGGCAAGATGAGCACCGCGCCGGAAAATCCCAATAAGCCTCAGATGGTTGTCATTGCCATTGCGCTCCGCGATTTCATGGGCAATACGCCTGACGCAACGCTCAATCGCAGAAGCGTCAAGTGCCGGGATCAGCTTGACAACGCTCATCGGCACGCTCTCTGAGCCGGAACATCTATTGCTGGCGAAATATAGCCCCGGTCACGGTCACGACCGGGCAGATCGGATAGAGCTGGCACTCGTACCACCTTCCCGCCCTCACGGGAGCGGATTTAAAGGTCTTCCAATTCTCTCGTTTGCGTACGGACAGAGTCAAGTGTTTTCCAATATCTCGATCTTGAAAACGCAGCATCGCATCATGGTTATTTTGAAAGCGTTTCAACTATCGCGGTCAACCCGATGGCATAGCGTTGCCAGGAAAACTGTTCGGCGGTGGCGCGTGCGGCTTCGCCGAGCTCGGTGCCGCGAACCTCCAGAAGCGCGGTAAGGCGTGCGGCAATTTCGCCCGGGTCGGAAGGATGCTGGATTACGAAAGGCCGCAAGGCCGGCGGCAGCAGCGCGGTCACGCCGCATTGCGCACTGGTCACGACCGGCAATCCCGCCGCCATCGCCTCCAGCGCGACGTTGCCGAACGGCTCGAACAGCGACGGCAGCGCGAGCACATCAGCCATCTCGAACAGGCGCTCAACGCGGGCCTGCGCGCCGAGAAACAATACGCGTGGGCTGATGCGTAGGCGTCGCGCGAGCCGTTGGTACGAATCGATAGCGCGATCGTTGCCCGCGACCATCAGCCACATTTTTCTTTTCGCCTGACCGGCGGCGCGCAAAAGGAAACGCAAGCCCTTGCGTGCGAAACCATTGCCGATAAAGAGCACCACCGGTGCGTCGTCTGGAATGGCGATGGTTTGGCGCAACTGGCGGCGTGCGGTGGAATCCCGCGCCGGCGCAAAGCGCATCAGATCAACGCCGTTATATAACGTTACCACGCGATCCGGCGCCATTCGGAATTCGCGGATGAGATCGTCACGAACCAGGTCCGAGACCGCGATCGCTTTTTTCAGCCTGGCCGAATGGAAGCCGCGACGCTCGATCATCCTTTGGATTATGTGATACGGAGCCAACTTCATCGCTATCGCCCCAGCGCTATTGCGCCATCGCCGCGCCGCCCGCAGATAGCTCGCATGCGCACTGCCGCCCGAACGCAGGATATCCGCATCGATTATTCGAGCGAAGCTCAGGATCAAATCGTTGCCCTCGGCACGCGCCAGCGCGCCCGCTGAACGCGCGAAAATGAGCAGGCGCAACGCGCGTCCGAGCGGTGGCGTCGCGACCGTCCGTATGCGCCATTCCGTTGAAGGCGCCCGCACCTCACCCGCGTAAATCGTGATGTCGTGGCCGGCTTCGACCAGGCAGCGGGCGCTGGCGATAAGGTCGCGTTCGGTGCCGCCACCATTGGGCTCGAATCGCCGCGTGATCAAGGCAATCTTCATAAAAGTCGCGGCGCGCGGGAATTACTCGCGACCGCCGCACCCTGCCGCCTTTGCCGGCCTTTGAGATGCGCTCGCGCAAAGCGTGTGGTACGTTGATGCGGGGAAGTTGAGGTGGGGTGATGATCGAAGTTCAGTGTTCCAGTTGTCATACTCGGTACCGTATTGACGAGCAGGTATTGCCCGAAGGCACGCCTACATTCAAGTGCTCGCGATGTGGTCATGTATTCAGCTTTGAGCCGCGCGCCCAGGAGCCCCGTCAAGATAAGGTGCTGGAGGAGCAAACCGAAAACGCGCCGCGGCGGCGTACTCCCGCGCAAAAGCTCGATCCCTCAGTTGCGGCGGCCGCGCTGGAGCGCGAGGCGGGAATAAGGGATGAGGCAACCAAGGTTGAAGCGCCAGAGCCCGTTGTCAGCATCGCGAATCAGGATTTGAACTCCGACAAGCCAGCGAGTCCGGGAGATCAGCGCGCGGAATCCACAGATTCACCCGAAACACTCGAACCCATAACCGCGGAGCCGCCCAGCCAGCCGCTACCGGCGGCACGGGCTGAATCCGAAAACATACCTGAGGACAATCCACTCGCTCGTCCCTTTAACGAGACGCGGGCGGAGGAAAAATCAGAAGAAAACCTGACATTCGATTTCCGTGACGAACGGGGGCGGACAGATTCTCATCGCGCCACCGAAACGCCGGATGACGATGACAAATGGCAGGTTGGCGACGAAAACATGGAACGGTCAGCCGCCGGCCCCCGCACAATCGCTGAAGAAGGC
>JBOHWM010000269.1:0-4638 GCA_050736555.1 Binataceae bacterium (SeqCode) | reverse complement strand
TGTCATCACGCGCGGCAAGTTATACTTGGGTTCTGCCACGATACCCTCTCCATCGCGCCCAGTCCCTCTACCCCCTCCCCCACCGGCAAGGGTTGACGCTTTTTTAATATTTCGGGTCAAGTGCTTTTCTAAGCCCGTCTTGACTGCACCAAACGTAGCGAAAAATACTTATGCGGGTCAAGAGGGTGCAATCCAATTTTTCACCATCAGACCCGCTCAAACTGTCAGACTGCGCGCAAATATGATAAATCCAAGTTGCTAATTCGCTCCGCCGATTACATGCCGATGCTCTTTCACTGCCACATGCCTGAAAGGAGCTATGACACCCATGCGCTCTGTTTCTGTCAAAGCCTGCTTAGTAACGCTCTTATGCTACGCTATGTGCCTATGTAGTGCTAGCGCGTTTGCACAAGGGGTGGGGCGACTCGCACTCACCAGCCCGGAATTTGTTCAAGATCGCAACATACCATCGCGTTTTACTTGTGCCGGCTTCGACCTGTCACCGGAACTCTCTTGGGCCGGTACTCCGGCGGGCACCAAGACCTTCGCGTTGATCGTCAGTGATCCGGATGCGACTCACGGCACGTTCATCCATTGGGTAATCTACAATCTTCCGGCAAGTCGGACGAATCTACCCCAGCGCGTGGAAAAACGCTTCGAGCTTACCCATGGTGGTGAGCAAGGGACCAACAGTTTCGGAAATATCGGGTACGGCGGGCCGTGTCCTCCGCCCGGCAAATTGCATCATTATCATTTCAAGCTTTATGCGTTGAATACGAAACTCAAGCTGAAGCCTGGAGCAACCGCCGTCGAAGTTGAAAAAGCCATGAAGGGTCAGGTGATTGCGACCTCCGACCTGGTCGGTGTTTTCGAACGGCGTTAGCGGCCCTATTCCCCATTTAGAGGAGGCCTTCGCATGACAACCGCGCATCAGAGCCTTTCACGGGGTGCGGTGGCGCGTGCGCGCGTGCGTCATCCGATCATCGATTGCGACGGCCATGCGGCCGAATTCGAACCGCTGTACTTCGAATATCTACGCGAGATTGGTGGCGCTTCGATGGCCGAGCGCTTCAAGCGGGCACCGGATTCCGGTTTCTCCTTTGCTTGGAATCGGATGACGCCGGCCGAACGCCTCGACACGCGCACGCCGCGCCCGAATTGGTGGGCGCATCCGACCAGGAATACGCTTGATCGCGCCACCAGTTCGCTGCCCAGGCTCGCGCACGAACGCCTCGATCAGATGGGGCTCGATTTTTCGATCACCTATCCGAGCCTGGGGCTCAATTTGGGCCACATCTGGGAGGACGACATGCGTCGTGCGGCTTGCCGCGCGCTGAACAGCTATCACGCGGAAATCTTCCGCGAATGTCAGGACCGCCTGGCGCCAGTCGCCGCCATCCCGAGGCATACCCCGGCCGAGGCTCTGGCCGAACTCGAACATGCGGTGGTGCAACTCGGATTCAGGGCAATCGTGATGCCGGCGTATGTGCGCCGTCCGATCCCGGCGCTTGCACGCAAGGCACCCGAATTGAGCCGGCAGCTATGTTGGTATGACTGCTATGGGCTCGATAGCGAATACGATTACGACCCGGTATGGGCGAAATGCGTCGAGCTCAAGATTGCGCCGACGTTCCATTCCAAAGGCACCGGCATCGGCTTTCGCGGCTCCATCTCCAATTTCATGCACAATCACATCGGTCATTTCGCCGCAACAGCGGAAGCGGTTTGCAAGGCGCTCTTTTTTGGCGGCGTGACGCGGCGCTTTCCCCAGCTTAAATTCTGTTTTCAGGAGGGCGGCGTCGGTTGGGCGCGGGTACTTTACGGCGACCTGATAAGTCATTGGAAGATGCACAATGTGAAGGTGCTCGGCAACTTCGATCCCGACAATCTCGACCGTGAACTCTTCCGTGATCTGTGCCGCCGCTATGGTGGCGAGCGTTTTGTTTCGAAATTCCCCACGGCCCATGACGAGGTTTCCGACCTGATGTGGGGCTCGTGTGAAAAGCCCGCCGACCGCGACGAATTCGCCTCGTGTGGAATCGAGCGGCCGTCGGATATCCGCGACCTGTTCGTCCCCAATTTTTTCTTCGGATGCGAAGGCGACGATCAGGTCACCGCCTGGGCTTTTGATCGCAAACGCATCCCGTTCGGCGATCAACTCAACGTGATCCTGGGCTCCGATATCGGTCATCGCGACCTGATGGATATGCGCGACGCGGCGGCGGAACCCTACGGATTGGTTGAAAAGGGGCTGATTAGCGAAGAAAATTTCCGCGATTTCGTCTTTGTCAATCCGGTCAAGCTGCACGCCGGAATGAACCCGGATTTCTTCAAGGGGACTCGGGTTGAGCACGAAGTCGCACGCTTGCTGTCCACTTTACCTTCCTGAATCGCAATCATGAGGCTTGACGCGGATTTTCACAGTTCAGCTCCGGTTCTGAGCTCCTGTCCGCGCTGGAACCGGGTGGAGATTGCTTTTGCCGGGCGTTCAAACGTAGGTAAAAGTTCGTTGCTTAACGCACTCGTCGGCCGGCATAATCTTGCCCGTACCAGCAAAATCCCCGGAAGAACTCGGATGCTGAATTTCTTTACCAGCGGCGATCGTCTCGGGCTGGTCGATATGCCGGGTTATGGCTATGCGCGCATGCCACGTCGCGAAGCAGGCCAACTAGCGGCATTGATGCGCGATTATTTTGCCCGGCGCGAAGCCTTGGCCGCGCTGGTTTTGCTGATAGACGCCCGTCGCGGCCCGGAGCGCGAAGAGGCTGAACTCGCCGCGATGCTCAAACAGCGCGGCGTCGCACTCATCGTCGTAGCCACCAAATGCGACCAGGTGAAAAACTCGCAGCGTGCGGAAGCATTGCGGCGGTTCACCCCGCTCGGTGAGAGTCCGCTTATGTGCTCGACGCTTAGCGGCGAGGGTATCGAGCGTCTGCGCGAGCGTATCACACAATTCGCCAGCGAACGCGATTCGGAGGGCAAGACCCCAAAGCTCGATTAGATGAAGCCCGAAATAAGCGTGGTTGTCCCTACGTATAATCGTCGCGTGATGGTGCGCGAGGCGATTACGTCCGTGCTGGCCCAACGAAACGTCCGGCTCGAACTCATCGTCGTGGATGACGGCTCGACCGACGGCACCTTCGCCGCGCTGACAACGCTGGCGTCCAGCCGCGAAGCTGGATCTTCGATCCTGATGCGGTTGATTCGCACCGCGAATCGCGGGGTGGCGGCCGCCCGCAACACCGGCTCAGCGCTGGCCTCGGCGCCGCTGTTGGCGTTCCTCGATTCCGACGATTTGTGGATGCCGAATAAATTGGCGCGTCAAGCGATGTTCATGCTGGCAAATCCGCATTTCATGATTTGCCAAACCCAGGAATTGTGGTTGCGTGACGGACGACGCGTAAATCCTGGCAGGCGCCATCTTAAGCATGGCGGCGATATTTTCCTTGACTCGTTACGCACCTGTTTAGTCAGTCCTTCGGCGGTGATGTTACGAACCGATTTGTTCCGCGGCGTGGGCGGGTTTGACGAGACGATGCGCGCGGCCGAAGACTATGATTTATGGCTGCGCATCCTGCTTGCGCATCCCATCGAACTCCTCGACGAAATCCATCTAATCCGGCGCGCCGGCCACTTTGGACAACTATCCGTCACGATTCCCGCGCTCGACCGTTTTCGTATCCTGGCGTTATCAAAACTATTATGTGCGGATTTGACGCCGATTCGGCGGCGAGCCGTATGTGAAGTACTGCGGAAAAAATGCCAGGTATATGCGGGTGGATTACGCCGGCGCGGACGCGATCGGGAGGCCGCATTCTTTGCGGCGCTGGCCACGCGAGCCCAGGCTTATTCCCAATCGACCTGCTCGGTCGCTTCGGCACCGATGGTTGACGCGTCGCTGATCGCCACGATGCGCGACCTGGTCGCGAGCCCTTCGCCGGCGCCGGTGTACCAACCCGCCGCTCCGTTATGATGGTACGTGAAAGCGAGGAACGGATTCGAGCATGGGCGGCGGATCGCCATATTCCGGATGGCTGCGTTGAACGATGGCTCGAATTGTCCAACTTCGACGGCATCGCATTATATGATGTGGCGCGGAAACTGAATTTGCGCACGGCTCAGTTTATGGCAATGTTCGAAATGCTCGATGAAATCTCCGTCCGCGACAATCGGCCAATCAGCGTGATTCTTGCCGCCCGCGAGATTCAACACAGGCTGAGTGGACCGGGCTCCGCACCCGCACGCGCACGTCTGCTGGCGGAACAATTACGAGAACTTCGCTTTCCACATCTGCGGGAAGAGCTTGCGCGAATCCGTGAGCAAGTGGCGTCGCTCGGCCTGCCGCGCGCAATTAGCGTTACGCCGCCCAACAATTTAAGCTCGGATGAGCTCAGAATCGAAATTACGGCGCATAATGGCGCGGAACTCGAACGCCTGGTTGGGATATTGCGCGATAAATTGACGGAGTTGAAACGTATCTCTGAATTGCTCGGTGGTCGCGATGAGGTTTGATCTCGATGCGGTCGTGATCGAAGAAGCATGCCGCGACAGCGTGATGGCCGCGCGTGTGCTCAGCGCCGTATCAGGCGTGCAGGTTAGTTATGTTGCCGACGGACGCGTGGCCGCACGACCCAGTCC
>JBOHWM010000268.1:0-2911 GCA_050736555.1 Binataceae bacterium (SeqCode) | reverse complement strand
ATTGTATTCTCGGAGGCATCAAGGAGGTGGTGGGCCATCCGTCGCGCAACTGCCGCCGCGATATCAATGCGGTGGCCGAGGAGATCCTGGCTTTCGGATTGCGCGGCGTGGCGCGTCCGGAATTGCTCGAAGCGACTGGTTGGAGCGCGGAGGAGAACAGCGCGGGCGGCATTTTTTTAGCGTCCAAACTAGACTGACATGTCAGTATACCCAAGACCATCGCGGCGGAAGGTGCGCTACGACCGCGCCGTCAGGCGTGCCGCGTTCTACGATTTCGACGGCACGCTGGCGGACCTGAACCTGGTGCATGCCACGATTTTCATCCTCGCCAACCTGGGTGAATGGAGCGGGCGTATCAGTTACCTGCTGGGCTTCGCCGCACGGCTGCCGATGCTGGCACGGGCCGAGAGCCGCGACCGTCATCTTCTTAACATCGCGCTCTTCGAAGTTTTCAAAGGTATTTCAAAGGACCGCTTGTGGACGCTCGGCGAGGAATATTGCGAACGCGTACTGATGGGCCATCTGTATCCGCATGCGGTGGAAATGATCGAGGCCAACCGCGCCACGGGCATCGAACCGGTGCTGGTGACAGGCTCGCCCGATTTCATTATCGCGCCCTTGGCGGAACGGCTCGGGATTCGCGACTTCGCCGCCAATCGCCTGGCCTTCAGACGCGAATTGGCGACGGGCCGTCTGCTCGACCCTGTGATGGCGGGCGACGCCAAGGCAGCATGGTGCGCCGACTATGCGGAAGCCAAGGGCGTGGCTCTCGACGCCTCCTGGGGATACGCGGATTCCCATTACGATTTGCCATTTCTGGCGGCGCTGGGCCATCCGGTCGCAGTCAATCCGGATCGCAAGCTGCTGGCCACCGCGCATGGCCGCCAATGGCCGATAGTGCGTTTTGAAAAAGCGGTGAAACGCCGCGAGGTCGCGCTCAACGAGCAACTGGTTGAAACTTGGACGGAGAGAACGATCGATGGCGCGGCCGGAAGCTAAACTCAAAGAACTGAAGCCGGCGGAATTGAAGCATGAAGTGGGGTCGCGCCGCGATCTCGTCGTGACCCTCAACCGCCGCTCGCAGCCACGCTTGATCGCGTATGGCGACGAGTTCATGTACGAAAAGCTGCCGGCCGGGACGCGCGTCGTCTATCCGCCGCCGCCGCTCGATCCGTTGCCCGATCCCGACACGGCGATTCGTTACGCCTTGCTTCATCCGCTCAACGCCGATCCGCTGTTTGCCCAACTAAATCCCAATATGCGGGTGACGATCGCGGTTGACGATATCAGCTTACCGCTGCCGCCGATGCGCCGGCCGGATATTCGCGAGCGCCTGCTCAACCAGGTCTTGCAAACGCTTGCCGATTACGGTGTTGACGACGTCCACATTGTCGTCGCAACGTCGCTCCATCGGCGCATGACCGAAGGCGAAATCCGCCGGATGGTGGGCGAGAAGGCGTTTAGTCAATTCTGGCCTGATCGTTTGTACAACTTCGACGGCGAAAACGCGGCTGACCTCGCGATGCTGGGCAAGACCGCGCATGGCGAGGAGGTCTGGCTGTCGAAACGCGCGGCCGATTCCGACTTGCTGATCTACCTCAACATCAACCTGGTGCCGATGGACGGTGGGCACAAGTCGGTCGCGGTCGGCCTTGCCCCATATCAGAGCCTGCGCCATCATCATAATCCCGCCACTCTGCGCCAGAGCCATTCGTACATGGACCCGAACCATTCGGCGCTGCACAGTTCAGCAAACCGGATGGGTCAAATCGTCAACCAGCAGGTTAACGTTTTTTCAATTGAGACCGCCGTCAACAATCAGATGTATGGCGGTATGCTGGATTTCCTTCACAAGAACGAAGATCGCTTTACCGATTGGGACCGCATGCGGCTCAAGGGCTTCCGCTGGACCTTGGGCAATATGTCGAACGAATTACGCCGGCAGGTGATGAAGCAATACGCCGCGCCTTACGGCATGACTGGTGTATGGGCGGGTGAAACCGAGACGGTCCATCGCCATGCCCTCGCCCGCGTATTTCAGCAATATGCGGTGCCCGTCAAGGGCCAATCGGACATCCTGATCGTTGGCGTGCCGTACATTTGCCCCTACAACGTCAATTCGATCATGAATCCGGTCCTGGTCCAATGCACCGGGATGGGCTACCTGTTCAACATGTACCGCAACAAGCCGTTGGTGCGGCAAGGCGGTACGCTGATCATCTGTCATCCGCTGCGCGACGAGTTCCATCCCGAGCATCATCCGAGTTACATCGAGTTTTTCCATCGCTGTCTTGCGGAAACCACCGACGCAACCGAATTGGAGAAGGTGTTCGAGGCCGAATTCGCCCGCAATCCCACCTACATCCATATGTATCGCTACGGGCACGCCTATCACGGCGTGCATCCCTTCTACATGTGGTATTGGGGTGAGCCCGCGCGCCAGCATGTCGGACGCGTGATCGCCGCCGGATGCGAGGAGCCACAGGTCGCGGCGCGGTTGGGTTGGGACGCGGCCGACACGCTGGATGAAGCCATCGCGATGGCGACGGCGGAACTCGGACGTTCGGCCACCATCACCTATCTCCACCTGCCCCCACTGGTCATTGCCGATGTCGAATAACAATCACGGACGGTCAGTCCCGCGCAAAAGTGGCGCATCCGATGCCTCACCGAGCCGTTTGGCGGTTGAGCCGATGCCGCCATTGGAACAAGTGTTACGTCAACGCCGCATCCTGATTACCGGCGGCACCGGGTTTTTAGGCAAGGTGCTGTTGTATTTGCTGCTCCGATGGCATCCGGAAATCGGGCGAATCTTCCTTTTGATTCGCGGCGACCAACACTCCAGCCTCAATCGCTTCCGGCGAGAAATTCTCGATTCCCCCGCGCTAGGCCCGCTGCGCGATCACCTCGG
>JBOHWM010000267.1:0-3404 GCA_050736555.1 Binataceae bacterium (SeqCode) | reverse complement strand
ATCATGGCGTGGGGCGTCAATGAAACGCTGCACGGCGACAACGGTAAAGGTTTCATCAGCGACCACGCGCAACGTTTCCTCGCGGATATAGACATTAGATATGTCGCGTCGCCGCCTTTCTCTCCCGAGACCAAGCCGTTTGTCGAGCGCGTCATCGGCACCATGTCCCACGAGCTTCTAAAGAAACTGCCCGGTTTCTGCGGTCACAACGTGAGTGACCGTCAAGCGATCCGCGCACGCCAGTCCTTCAGCGCGCGTTTCGGCGCTCGGCTGAGGAAAACGTTTGAAGCGAAACTGAGTGCGGCCGAGTTGCAAAAAAAACTTGACGTGTGGGCGGCGCACGTCTATGGGGAGCGGCCGCATGCCTCTCTGGCGGGAAAATCGCCGAACCAGGTAGCGGCCGAATGGCGGGGCGAGAAGCGCATCATCAGCGACCAACATGCCCTTGAGTTGCTAGCCGAACACGCGGTCGTTCGTACGATCGGACCGCAGGGCATAAAAATCGGCGGCGCCCGCTTCGTCGCCGTCGAACTGGGCGTGCACGTTAATCGGCGCGCGATGGTTTTTCCCGACCCGGCAGGGGACATGGGAATTGTCCACGTATTTTTGCTTCACGATGATGGCAGCCGCGAACCGCTGTGCAAGGCGGTAAACGCAGACCGTCTCGGCCATCAGCGCGCCGACATGGCGATTCTGGCGCGCCAGGCTCAGAACAGGTTCATCCGCGAGCAGCGCGCCGAAATGCGGCGCATTAAAGCCCGCATCAAACCCGAAACGATTGTCGATGCGCATCTCGCGCTCGCGGCGGCAAACGCGGCTGAACGGGACAGCGTGGCTGAGCGAGTTATTCACAACACCGTGGCACTCGCTGCGGCTGAGACGGCGCTAATACCGCCGAAAATTCCTTCGAGCGTCACTGCCCAAGACATCGCTGAAAGCGAAGAGCGCTACGCGCGCTACACACGACTACTGAAGCTTCCGCATCGGACCGTCAGCCAACAGCGCTGGATGGAGTCATACGAAAAGAGCAGTGAGTATGTGAGCCAGCGCGAATGGGATCGTATCCTTAGCGAAAACTCCTGGGAGCGTGCGGCATTATGAGAAACCGCGTATGCCTCACCGTGAACTTGAGAGCCCTGCACTCCGCGCTTGAGATTTTGCGCACGCGCGATCCCGGTGTGCCGGGCCTTGGCCTCTGTTGGGGCGGTGTGGGGCTTGGCAAGACTACCGCATTGAGTTGGTTAAGTAATCAGCCATCGATAAACGGCCTTTACGTGCGCGCCATGCGGATGTGGTCACCGAGCGCCATGCTGGGCGTGCTGATGCGGGAGCTCGGCGCGGCGCAACTAGGGCGCTGTGCGCCGATGATCGATTTTATCGCTGACGCATTGCGCAAAAATGGACGCTGCTTGCTCATTGATGAATGTGATTACTGCGCTTACGACGGCAGGTTGATCGACACCTTGCGCGATATCTGTGACGTTAGCGGCGCCCCGATGCTGTTTGTCGGCACGGATTCATTTCGCCGCAAGATTACCGTACGCGATCAGCTAGCCGGCCGCATTAGTCAATGGATTGAGTTTCAGCCGGCCAGCCTCAAGGACGCGCGCACGGTCTCCGACGATCTGTGTGAAGTGCGTATCGAGGAAGACTTACTCGCCGACCTGCATCATGCCGCACGCGGTTCAATGCGCGGCCTCGTGGTGGGACTGAGCCGGATTGAACACTTCGCCAAAGTGCGCGGGCTGGTCAGCGTTGATCGCTCTCGCTGGGGCGGACAACCGTTCGTGCTCACTACTGAGCCAAGCCCGGCGCCGATGCCGAAGCTGAAGGTGGCGTGACATGGCGATGAGAGATCAGGCACGCGCCCGCGTAATTGCCGAGATGGAGCGGCGACGGCGCTTCACGATTCGTGAAATCGCCCGTGCGGCCGGCGCTAAATATGACACCGCGAACCGCGTTGTTTGGGAAATGCGCCGGAAAGGCGCGATTCGCTGCGAAGTGTTGAAGGACAACGGCCGTGCCGGCGGATGCGCCGTCTATGTCTTGGAGCGTGCACCGGCCGCACCGGCGAGCAGCGCGCGTTATCGTATCTGGCGGGCCATGCGCATTATGCGCCGCTTCCAGATTGGCGACCTGATCGCAACCGCAGTAGCCGGTGAAAGTAATGTGCAGAAGTACGTATTCGACCTGACGAGAGCCGGCTACTTGCGGTTGGCACGTGCGCGTCAGTCGGGTGTGAAGGCGGGCTCGGCGGTCTACGTCCTGATTGAGGACAGCGGTCCGCTGCCGCCGCGGATAATCGGGAACGGGATGGTTTTCGATCCTAATCGCGCACGCGAAGTGCGGCAGGAGCGCAATGCAGGCAATGGCGTCTAAATCTGACAAGTCCCTGACCATCAACCCCGCCGGGGTAGTTGAGAGAGCGCGCGCCGCAGTCAAGACGCTGTTGGAGCTGGCGCGTGACAAAGACGGCTATCTCGCCGAGCGCTGCGCTCACATCGTGACATTCGCCTTCGATCAACTCGCCCATTCGATAGCGGGCGTGGAAACCGCCGGCACTTTGGTTTGTTCGTGTTGCCGGCGGCGGCTCACCGAAACCGTCGAACAGCTTTACGCGCATATCGATGAAACGGCGGTGCGTGCACAAAGTGTTAGCTGGCCGCGCGAAGTGTTCGTGAGAAAGTTGCGCAAAGCGATGGCGCCAGGCGACCGGATCATCTTCGTCGCGATTGGCGCATGCACCGTGCAGCGGCCGGACGGTTCCGCTTTCATCGTGCGAGAGGAATAATCCTTTGGCACGCTCGAAATACAAGGTGGAAAAATTGCCACCGGCCGAACTCGCGTGGGTTGAGCAACGGCTGATCGACCGCCGCTTTCACCATATAGTGGAGCTTTCGATCGAACTGCGCTCGCGGGGGTTTAACATCGGACATTCCGCACTTTCACGCTTTGCCGCGTCCCTGAAACGGCAACGCGCCGAATCCGGATTGTTGGGGGCGCGGCCACCAGCCGCCGGATCGTTAGACGCGCGGATTGACGCGCTGGAGCAGGCAATCGCCGAGACTCGGCGCGCTGTCAGAGTGTGGCAAAAAGTTCGCGAACAGGAGCTACGCAAGCGGTTAGAGGACCGGATCGACCGGATCGCAGTGATGGAGAAGACCGGCGAATTGTCGCCAACGGCGGCGGCGCAGATGCGCGAGGTTTTATTAGGCACGCCGGTGTAACGCCGGCATTCATGACTACGATGTCTGATTATTATCGATTTAGATCGAAGGAGGAACTATGGCGGTTTACGACGTAATGTATGAGCGTCTGGGTGATGGCGGCGAGTGGCAGCGGATGCCTGACTGTGACCCGGCCGTAGGGTCGATCTATCTGCGCACCATCCAGGCGCGCCTGCG
>JBOHWM010000266.1:0-8855 GCA_050736555.1 Binataceae bacterium (SeqCode) | reverse complement strand
TGGTGGCCTTCATTAAGGGCGGTCACCGCGCATTATGTCGTACTGTTTTTTTATCAGCACACGCTGCAAGCTGGCTTGCGCATTCGTGCTCGTCCGGTCCTGACCTTTGGTTCGGTGCTCGCTTTCGCCTTGGCGGCCATACTGTTCTTCGAGCACGTGGTTTGAATTGAGCCGATAGGGCGCGTCGTTTCCGCGGCGGCTCCGCATTTCGATCCGAATTATTAGACGCACTTCGCGCGATCGTAATTCTGAGCGCAACTCGTGGATTCGCCTGCTCGCTTTGCCTTCGGCTCCGCTGGTGCGCTCGGCTCCGCCTAGTGTGCTCGTTCCGCGTCGCGTCCGCGCAAGATCGATAAACGAGGCGCCGGGGAGGGGCGGTTAAGACTGGAAACAATGAGTATATTTAAGTCAAAATAGTCTGTAGCCGCCGAGCTTCATGATGCGCCTGAAAGCGTTATCAAGCGCATCAGGTATTTGTTCGGTTCGAGCGGCCAGGAGTTCTAAATGGCGGGTGTCGAAGAAATCTGGTCCGCGGCGGTAAGCACCCTCGAACACGAAAAGTCGTTCGCGCTGGCCACGGTGGTAAATGTACGCGGCTCAACTCCGCGTGAGGTCGGAGCCAAAATGATCGTGCGTGAGGACGGTCAGTTTGGCACCATCGGTGGCGGCTGTGGCGAGGCGGAAGTTTTCCGCAAGGCGCGGCTGCTGCTGGCAGAAGGACATGGCGCGCGTATCGCCGAGGTTGACCTGACCGGTGATTTCGACCAGCAGCAAATTGGCACTTGCGGCGGCATCATGGACGTCTTTATCGATTTGTGGTCGCCCGCCACTGACCTGCCGATCGCGCGCAAGCTGGCGGAGTCGGCGAGCAAAAGCCGTCCCGCGGCGCTGTTGACGCTGGTTGACCCTGGAATCAAATCGGATCTTGCTGCGGGCGCCAAAGCGATTGTTGATCCGGGGCGCCGCGAGACCCTGCGGGAATCCATCGGGCTCACGCGGCCGGCGTTGGATCAAATCGCCGAACGGGCGCGTGATGCGATCCCCGGCCTGCTCGAAATCAATGACGCTGGCGGACTCAAACCCGTCGTCCGCATCGAAACAACTGGAGCCGCGCGCGTATTTGTTGATCCGGTCAGTGGAGCGCAGCGTTTGATTATCGTCGGAGCGGGCCATATTGCACAGCCTTTGTGCACGTTGGGTGTGATGCTTGGATTCCGCGTGACGGTGATCGACGATCGCGCCGCGTTCGCTAATCGCGAACGGTTTCCGCAAGCCGACGAAATTATCGTGCGTCCATTCGCCGCCGCGATCGATGATTTGCAGCTCGATCGCCATTGCTATCTGATCTCTGTAACGCGAGGCCATGCTTTCGACGAAGAAGTGGTGCGGGCCGCGCTCAAGCAGCCGGGCTGCTTCATTGGCATGATCGGATCGCGCCGCCGGGTGCGTACGACGCTGGCGCGAATCGAGGAGGACGGCGTGGATCCCAAGCTGCTTGAGGAGATTCACGCGCCGCTCGGTCTCGATATTGGCGCGGAAACACCCGAAGAGATCGCGGTTGCGATCATTGGCGAGATCATTCGCGAACGACGTATCGGCGTGCGTGACAATTTTGTCCTCGGGACGAAACGCGGCCGCTTGCAGCGTACCGGAGAGACGGTGCGAGGGTAATAGCGGCCGGTGCTCGACCTTGACGGCATCCTGTTGGCGGCGGGCGAATCGCGCAGGATGGGTTACCCCAAACCGCTATTAAAGATCGGTGATCAACTTTTCATTGAACGCGCGATTGAGACGATGCGCGGCGCGGCCGAACGGCTGATTGTCGTGCTGGGCGCGCATGCCGAGCGCATTCGTGCCTGCGTAACCACCGAGCAGGCAATCGTGCTGGTCGAAAATCCGAACTATCGCCGGGGACAGTTGTCTTCTCTTAAAGCCGGGTTGGCGCGGGTGCGGCCGAATGCGGCCGGGGTAATCGTGCATCTGGCGGACCATCCGATGGTTCAAGCTGCCACTTTTGCGACACTCAAGCGACAATACGAATCGACGGGAAAACCTCTGGCAATTGCGCGATACCAGGGACGTCGTGGTCATCCCGTGATTTTTGGCCGCGCGCTCTTCAACGAGCTGATGTCGGCGCCCGAGGAGCGGGGCGCGCGTGTGGTCGTGAACGCCGACCCCTCGCGCGTGGCGTATGCGGACGTTGATGATAGCGGGGTGGTGTTGGATCTTGACACCCCAGGTGACTTGGCGCGCGTGGGCTTGCCACCGCCGCCGTTCGAGTAGTGGAATATACCAAGACGGCGCGGGAGGCGCGCTGGCGGGGACGTCATGGTGATGCAGCGGTGGGATTGTAACGGTTGTCAGACGTCTTCGTATTTAAGCTTTAGGTATGCTTCGCGCATTTGCCATCAAGCGGTACGTACGGAGTTCAGCCGTCAGACCGGATGAGGAACTCATAGCCGAGGTCCTCGGCGGAGAGACGGCGGCGTTCGCGGAACTGGCGGCGCGCTATCGCACGCGAGTGGAGCGGTTGTGCCAGCGTTTTTTTTCGGACCACGAGATGGTGCGCGACTTGGCGCAGGAGAGCTTCATCCGCGCCTTTGCCGGTCTTTCGACTTATCGTGCGGAGATGCCCTTTTTCGGATGGTTACGCGCGATAGTCGCCAATGCATGTTACGACGAATTGCGGCGGCGGCAGCGCCGTCCCGAGGAGTTGATTGCGGACTTCGGCGCGCCCGAACGTACCTGGGTGCAACTGGTCAGTGACGCCACGCCGGAGCAAATCGTCGAAGCCGCCGAGCAGCGGCGCGAAGCGCACGATCTTGCGCATCGGCTGCTGGATTCCTTGCGTCCGGAAGATCGCATGGTCATGGTGCTCAAAGAGAGTGAGGAATTGAGCGTCAGCGAAATTGCCGCAACCATGGGTTGGAGTGAAGCCAAGGTTAAAATTCGAGCATTTCGCGCTCGTCAGGCGATGCGTAAGCAGGCTGAACGAATTTTAGCGAACCGCCGTGGGCGGATGGCACGATGAACTGTTTCGAAGCACAAAAGGAATTTGTCCGTTTCTGGCGCCGGGAGCTGCCGCCGGCTGACACCCAAGTTTTCACTGCTCATCTAAGCGAGTGCGTGCGTTGCGATCGCGCCTTTCGCGTATTCGCGTTGAGCGCGTCGGTACTTCAATCCGAAAGCGAACCAGACACCGGCGCCGAGAGTATTTATGCTGGCCGGCAATCAGCGCAGTCGCCGCGCTACGAGACTCGTTCTCGCGAGGCCAGATGGGCGTTCGTCCCGATTGGAGCGGCACTGGCGATAGCAGCGGCGGTAATGTTGTTTGTTTATACCACTAATGTTCCACCATATCAGACGCTCGCGAATACGCTGGTCAGCGATTCAGCGGCGGAGAACGTCAACTATGTGCCTGACAATCCATTGTTGAGCCAGAATGTGAATGCCGCCGATTTCGCAACGCTGTCCGGTGAGAATGTTCTGGGACAGGCGAGCCTAGCCGAGGATGTGACGGTCCCGGCTTTTTCACTAAATCCATCGGACGCGAGCAATCTTGCGGACTAGCACGGTCACGCTGTCGATCACGATCGCGTTATTGGCCGGTTTGGCGATCGGCTTTGCGGGCACGAACCTGGCCTATCGCCATCGCCTGCTACGCGTTCCCGGTGAAGGCCCATTGGCGCGCATGATTCACACTCTTAAGCTGACACCGGCGCAGACCGTGGAAGTCGGCGAAGTGATGCAGGATACTCACGACAAGATGCGCGAACTGCGCACACACTTCCGCCATCAACGCCTCGAGACATTGGTCGGTGCCTATGGACAGATTCGCGGATTGCTGAGCAGCGATCAGCAACGGCGCTTCGACCAGGACTTCGTACCGCCCAAGTTGCGCAGGCGAATCAGCCTAGCAAGTCCTTCAAGGCAAATGGACGCGGCAACTCGATTACCTCCCAACCGAGCGCTCATCACACAGCCGCGCGCCGTGCCAAGCCCGGCCCAGCCTTAATGGCAACCAGTCGATTGTAACTTGCGGGTACTCGTAATTGAGTACCATCGTGTTACGGCTGTTCGACCTGAATGCTCTTGATGTAATTTGCCAAACGATCGATGCGAGCCTTGGCCAGCGCGTCACTCTTGGCGGTGAACTCTTTGCCGGACGGTTGGAACTGCACGCCCCAGAAAGGCATGTCCAAGCGCTTATGCGAGGGGGGCACCTTGCGGCCGTCGATAATATCCACGACCTTTTGAGAGGGGAAAACGCCGCCGTTTTTCTCCGTCAGCACAGTCAGATTGGAGGGATGTACGCCTGAGAGGATGTAAAGGTCGGGCCCGTGACCTTTGCCGTTGGCGCCATGGCATCGCGCGCAATACTTCATGAAATCCTGTTTGCCGGTGGTTTGAGCGGGTGCGCCAGCGCCACTGTTTGGCGATTCATCCTGGGCGTGGGCGGTGACGCCGATTAACATCAGCAGGGCTACGGCCGCGCCAAAGCTGATTACGCTTCGGACCACACACCGGCACTTGTCAGATAACGCCACTCTTCGCACCTCCATTCCCACGGCACGTGAAGCAAGCTATTCCATCGCGTATCGAGCTTCAATCGTCGATGCAATCGCGGCTGACAACGGCGACCATGTTACTGATTCGCATGATCGATGAGGGCGAATGCGATGCTGGCGAGCGTCTTTCCGCCGGTGTATCTTTGCCTCCGAACTGACCTGAGGACGCGGCCGGCCGCACGCGTTGGCACGCAGCCGACGCGGGTACAACATACCTTCCGAAAATATGCGCCGCGGAGAATGAAACATGAAGCTGTCGCTGTTTTACCTGCCCACCTACTGGCCGCAGAGCAATGGCTCGGTTGCCCAGCTATACGAGGAGATTCTCGAACAGGTCGAGTTCATTGATCAGAACGGCTTCGACGCGGTGTGGTTCGCGGAGCATCATTTCTTTCGTTATGGCGGTATGATTCCGTCGGTGCCGGTGCTGGCGGCGGCGGCGGCACAGCGGACTCGGAAAATCCGCATCGGATCGAGCGTCGCTCTGATTGGGCTGAATGATCCCGTGCGGGTTGCCGAGGAGTTCGCGATGGTTGACAACCTGAGCGGGGGCCGTCTCGATTTTGGCATCGGGAGGGCTTTTCAGCGTGCGGAGTACGACGCCTTCGACGTGCCGATGGAAGAGAGCCGCAACCGCTTTAACGAGGCGCACGAGATCATTCTTAAATCGTGGAGCGACGAGCCGGCGACACACGCGGGGCCCTATCGCAGCCTGCGAGGTGTGAACGTGATTCCGAAACCGGTGCAGCGTCCGCATCCGCCGATCTATGTCGCCTGCATTTTCACGCCCGAATCGTTCGAATTCGCTGGCAAAAGCGGATACCACCTGATGTATGTGCCGTACGTGAGTGGTCCGGAAGACGCGCAAATCAGGGTTGGATGGTATCGCGACGCGTTGCGGCGCGCCGGTCATGATAGCGCCACGCACGAGATCATGATGTGTATGCATTTCTTCCAGGGCGAATCGGCGGATCATGCGCGTGACTATCCGCGCCGGTTCATGGCGAATTATTTTGAGTTGGCGGCGGAGGCAAACCGCGTCGACGCCGACCCGTCACAGTATAAAAGCTACGCGGGCATTGGTGGTATTTTCGAGCGTTTGCGCGAGGAATATGAGCTGATGTACCCGAACCAGGTGATTTTCGGAGATGCCGAGCAGTGTTTGGCCAGGTTCGCTCATTACGAAGCCCTGGGCGCCACGCATGTGTCGCTGATCAATAACTTCGGCGGGCTGCCGCATCGCGAGATAATGAGATCGTTGGAGCGCTTCGTTAAGCAGGTCATGCCATACTTAAAAAATCCGCAAGCGCGGGCAATACGATAACGCGCGGGACACGGCCATCAGGGAAGGCGGCTAATCCGTGAAGAAATATGTGCGAACGGACACGGCCGTTCGCTAAAAGCACGGTCGTCCGGCGCATCCGCTGAGTAAATCGAAGGGGAGCATACCATGAGCGAATTCGTTGCCGATGTGCAAAAGATTCGAGAGCGGGCTCGCCAGCACATGGAACATGGCGCTGTCACC
Organism: Binataceae bacterium (SeqCode); assembly: GCA_050736555.1. GTDB lineage: Bacteria > Desulfobacterota > Binatia > Binatales > Binataceae > JBOHWJ01. The sequence goes on along the minus strand of JBOHWM010000266.1, from coordinate 2,762 downwards.
CAGAGCTACAAGGCCGATCGCGAAAAGGTGATCAACGTTCTCAACGATGTGCTGGCGACCGAGTTGGTCTGCGTGCTGCGTTACAAGCGTCACTACTACACGGCTGGTGGAATCAATTCCGATGCGGCCAAAGCCGAGTTCTCGCAGCATGCGGCCGAAGAGCAGCAGCACGCGGATTCTGTCGCCGAGCGTATTACGCAACTAAATGGCAAGCCTAACTTCAGTCCCGACGGGCTCGCCGCGCGCAGCCACTCCGAATACAAAGAGGGTACTGACCTGGTTTCGATGATCCAGGAAGACCTGGTCGCGGAGCGTATCGCGATCGAATCTTATTCTGAAATCGTGCGTTGGCTCGCCAGCGACGATCCCACCACGCGCAAGCTCATCGAGGATATTCTTAAAGTCGAAGAAGAGCACGCCGACGATATGAAGACGTTGCTCGAAAAGATGTAGGCGCGAGCCACTTCGTATTAACCGCGAACGTTTGAATTCCGCCGCTGACATGGCACTGGCCATCTCAGCGGCGGCGACTATCGCGTCGCCACGCTGGCGTTTTTGTTGGTTTGCGGTAACTGACCGTGGGTGCGTAGTTCCGCGAGTGCCTGTTCGGCTTCACGTTCGATTATGGTGCCCCTGAAAAAATTGGGATTCATCGCGGCGTGCAGCTTGACCGGATTGATAAAGACGAAGTCGCGGAAGTCTTGCTCGGTCATTAAACCGTCTTCAACCCCTTCATAGGCTTCAACCGCCGCGTCGCGCATATCGAGCAGATCGTAATGGCCGAGGTCGGAGCCATAAACCGCGTTGAGCCGTGCTCCGAGCGGATTGCGCCTTCCGTCGAACGCCCAACCGGTGACGCGGTCGTCGCCTTCGCAGCCGAAGAAGAAGTGGGGCACGAAGAGGTCGTGAATGTCACGCGGGCTTGTGATGCCGCATTTTTCCCATTCGTCGCGCTGCGACGGACCACCACCGCCGCCGCCTTCCAGTTCCGAGGGGACCAGGTTGCCGTCGAGGCGGCCTTGAGTGAACCTGCCGCCATATTCTTCGCATAGCTGGCGATAGAGCGCGCGATCGAGATTGGCGGGATTGACGTTTTCGATCATCTCGCGGTTGCGCTTATGCCATCGCTCGTACAGCGCGCAATAGAGCGCGCAGGCCCAGCCCACGCCACCCTCTTTGAAGGCGAATTGAAGAGTCGGAAAACGGCGCGTGACCCCGCCCAGGAACAATGCTTTGCAAATACCCTCAGCGGCGGCGCCGAAATGACCGATCTGGTTGTAAATGAAATTCGAAATCGACGTGCGCATCCCCCAGTTCAGTCCGAAAGAATGAAAGGTTGGCGCAAAACCTAGTTCCACGCATTTTTGCCACACTGGGTCATAGTCGTACTCGCTATCCAGTCCGAACGTATCCATCCAAGTTAGGTAGGGCGCGAGTTCCGGCGCCTTTTTCGCCAATCCGGGAATCGGCCGCCGAACGAATCCCGCCATCATCACGACCTTTAGTCCGAGTGCTGCGACATGCTCCAACTCGGCGATAGCTTCGGCCGGCGTGTGCATCGGCACACACGCCGCCGGCGTCATGCGGTCGGCGTATTCACGGAAAATGTCGGCGTGATAATTGTTGAACGCGCGGCATACCGCCTGCCTGAGTTCGTCATCACTAATATGGGATGCGAACAGGCCCTGGCTCGGATTTAAAACCGTGAAGTCCAGGCCCATCTCGTCGAGTCGCTGGTAAAGGAGTCGTGGCAGCGCCGCGCTCGCGCGATCGTAAGTATTTTTGGTGGGGTAGGGCCACCATACCGGCCTCGGCACGCGGAACTCGCGGCGCTCCTCAGGCGAAAGGTGATTCCAACGGAAATAGTAAGCGGTGTCCCACGCCGACTTATAACGCTCAAGGATTTTGTTGCCGCCCACTTCGCGAATGTAGTCGAGCAGGGCGGGTTCGAATTCGACCACATGGCCGTCGGAATCAATGATCGGATGACCGGCGCGAGCGCGAATCGCGGCCGAACGCGTGGAGGACTTGCTGGTGCTCATGGTTGTCTCCGTTCGTCTATCAATCTGCCCTTGCAAGCCGGAGGACGCAACGCACTCTAATGAAGCGCGCCCGCGCGAACGAGCAGGCAAGATCTTGATTTGGCCGAAGGCTCACAGACTCGCCCGCCCCATGGAGCTGCTTTAAAATTCCTAAGCTGATTGAAGCACAATGCTCTTACAGGAAAGCGGAAATGACTTCCTCGGTGACGCGCTTGAATTGGCGTTCCTGCTCGTAGCCGGTGAGGCGCAGCGTGATGGTGGTCGCACCAGCCTCGACATAGGCGCGGATGCTATCGATACATTGGGCGGGCGAGCCCATCGCGACCCATGACTCCAGCATCGCGCGATGATAATTGACGCTGTAGTAGGTATCGAGAAATCGCTTGGATTCCTCGAGCGCGGAGTCGCGATTTTCGTTCACGTTGATGTTGTAATAGATGCAGACCTCGAAGTCGGCGGGCAGAGTGCGCCCCTGTTCGCGTGCATATTGACGAATCATCTGAATTGAAGTGCGCACCTCGGCGGGCGATTTCCATGTTGTCATCCAGCCATCGCCGAGCCGCGCTACACGACGATAGCCACTTTCCGCATTGCGCTTCTTTTTGAGGTCGGGATTCGACACCACCCAAATCGGAAGCGGTTGCTGTACCGGACGTGGCAGCACCGTAACGTCGCGAAACCGGTTGTACTGCCCTTCATAATCCGCATGCTCGTGCGAGG
>JBOHWM010000265.1:0-12328 GCA_050736555.1 Binataceae bacterium (SeqCode) | reverse complement strand
AGGACTTGCGAAGCCTCTCAGCAATATCAGACTCACTTGTACTGTTCGTCAGTTCTGTGGCTACGGCACCCGGCGAGATCACTGTCGTGCGGATATTTGTACGGTTTCACCTCCTGGCGCAGCTCTTCGGATAGGATCCGCACGGCATGCTTGGTCGCCGCATAGACCGCGAAGCCGGTCCCGGCCTTGTGACCAGCCACGGACGAGACATTGACGAAATGGCCGGATTTCTGCCGCTTCATGTACGGCAGCGCCGCGGCGATACCGTAGAGCACCCCTTTGATGTTCACGTCGATCATCCGGTTCCATTCCTCGATCTTGAAGCGCCCCCAGTGGCGCCTGCGGCATCAGCCCCGCATTGTTGATCATCACATCGATCCGCCCATATGTCTGTGCGGTCGCGTTGACCAATTTTTTGACCTGCTCGCAGTAGGTGACGTCAGTTCGGCGACCGCTCATCGCCGTTGCCGTTGTTGAACCAGGAGCTTGCTCAGCGCGGCGTTAATTTGATGGTCGCGATTCTCGCTTCAGGGTTCACCATCATATTAACGTACTGCGCTCCCTGGCGCTGATATTTGGCGCGGTATCCGGCGTCGATCTCGTCATTGAGCCTATGGTCGGCGTCCGTGAAGAGCACGTCTTTCTCAATGCCGCCGCCTTGGATACGGCCTTCGCGGCGCATCTGGCCGCCGCGAAACCAGGCGGCGCTGCGCCCGTAAGCGGATCGGACATAAAGGTCATCATCGACGCGAACGATCCAGATCGTCACCGGGTTTCGTAATGTCCCGTCGCCTCGAAGTGGCGCGATTCTCACTTCTTCTGCGCCTCCGATTTTCTCAAGTTCATCAGGCGTCCATGCCGCCATCGTCGAGCCTCCTTCATTTGCTGTTCACGCCGGCTTGGTATTGTTCGTCGCTGACTTTTTCCATCCACTCGATCGCCTTGCCATCGAGCTTTTCCACGATCGCGATGTGCGACATTGCGGTGGTCGTCGTAGCGCCGTGCCAATGCTTTTTGCCGGGAGGACACCAGATCACATCGCCCGGCCGGATTTCCTCTTTGGGCTCGCCCCAACACTGCGTCCAGCCGCACCCCGAGGTGACGATCAAAGTCTGGCCAAGCGGATGCGTGTGCCACGCCGTGCGCGCCCCTGGCTCGAACGTGACCAGGGCGCCAAAAGCGCGGGCGGGCTCAGGGGGAGCGAACAGCGGGTCGATGCGTACGCTCCCGGTGAAATTCTCGGGCGGTCCTTTACGCGAGGGCTGTGAACCATTTCGCTTGATCTCCATTTTCTCTCCTTTGAACTGATTTACGGCCCCGCCGGCCATCAATTCCGAATCTAAAGGCGGTGGCAGAGCCCGACCAGGTGGTAAAACCCGCATGAAGCTATGAAGGAGATTCATGAATGCCGGGCGACAACCTGAATGATCTCCGCGCCTTCATCGCGGTCGCGCGCGAAAGGAGCTTTTACCGGAGCAACCGCCCGTAACCAACCCGACTTCGACGACTCAGGTCATCGTGTCGTCCGGACGTCAATGCCCACGTATTCCAGCGTGGCTGTCGCGCGATATGCCTTCAAGTCGGCCTCATACGCGTCCTTGAGGCCCTCGCATTGCGATAACTCGCGAGAGGATGGGTTGTTAGACAATGTGTATATGCGTGCTTCGCTTGTGTTATGTCATTGAGCGCGTGTCCTCTTGCGGCGCATCCGCTTGCGATTGCGCCAAAGAGCAAACGCCAGCACCAGCCTTCTCATGTCATCATCACCCCGGCGTACGAAACTTATCTGCGGAAAATACGAGTGCGCACGCTGTCCCTCTTGCGGCTGCCCCGCGGCGGTTCGTCCACCCTAAATATCCGCCTGGATCGTCGCGGCTAGCCCTCGATGATCGCGAGCGGGCGGTGGCGCGAGACCAGGTCGCCGACTTTGACCATCAGTTGCTTCACGCACCCCGCGCCGTTGGCCTTGATTGGAATCTCCACCTTCATCGATTCGACCACCATCAATTCCTGGCCACGTTCGACGGCGGCGCCCACCTCAACCGACATCCTGAGCACTTTACCGACCGCCGGGCTGCGCAATTCCATCAACGCTCTTCCTTTCCTCAATTGAAGTGAAAAACCGGTCAAGTTCCACGAACAGCGCTACAAACGAATCGCGCTGAATCTTTGCGCTATTCACGGCCGCATGGTGCGCGCGTGAACGCCGATCTGGCTCGGCACGATTTCGTAGGCTTGACGGACCCATTCTATCAGCAGCGGACGCGTATCACGCGGATCGATTATTTCTTCGATGCCGAATAATTCGGCGGTTCGCATTGGTGAGCGGATCGCATTGAAGCGATCTTCCAGTTCCTGCCGTAATTTCTCCGGGTCGGCGGCGGCGGCAAGATCGCGTTTGTAAGCCGCCTCGATGCCGCCTTCGAGCGGTAACGAACCCCAATCGGCCGACGGCCACGCGTAGCGGAAATTGAGGCCAGTAGTACGGCCGTGACCCGCGCCGGCCACACCGAACGCGCGCCGCACCATGATCGCGACCCACGGCACTTCGGCCTGGAAGACCGCGTACAATGCGCGCACACCATGACGGATCGTGCCGGCGGTTTCGGCATCGCGCCCGATCAGGAAACCGGGCTGATCGACGAAGTTCACCACCGGCAGATGAAAGGTGTCACATAGATCAACGAAACGAATCATCTTGTCCGAAGCGGTCGCATCCATCGAACCGCCGATCACGTATGGGTCGTTGGCCATCACGCCGACCGGGTAACCGTCCAGGCGAGCCAGGCCAGTGATAAGCGAGCCGCCGAAGTAGGGCGCAATTTCGAACCACGAATCGTGGTCCAGGATCAATTCGAGCAGGTGGCGCGCGTCGTAGCCCTGCCGCCGATTGCGCGGCACCAGGTCGATAAGCTCAGGTTCGCGCCGCTGCGGATCATCGCTGGTTTTCTGATACGGCGGAATTTGCCATACGCTTTGCGGTAAGTAAGAGAGAAAGCGGCGGATCATCGCGAACGCCTCTTCCTCGCTTTCAGCTTCGTTATCGACCGCGCCGCTCAGGTAGGCATGGATGTGAGAGCCTCCCAGTTCCTCCTTATCAAGTTCCTCGCCGACGCCGAATTTCACCACTGGCGGTCCGGCGACGAAGAGTTGGCTCGACCCGCGCACCATCACGGAAAAATGTGACGCCGCGACCCGTGCGGCGCCCAGGCCAGCGACCGAGCCCATGCAGCCCGAGACCACCGGCACTTCGGACATCACCTTGACCACGACGTCCCATCCAGGATTGGCCGGGATATAAGTCGCCTTGACCTTCTCCAATGAACGAACGCTGCCGCCGCCGCCCGAACCGTCAACCAGCCGCACGATCGGCATCCGCAACTCGTGGCCGAGCAATTCACCCCAGACCTGTTTACTGTGAATGGCCGCGTCGGCCGCGCCACCACGTACGGTGAAATCATCGCCTCCGACCACCACGCGGCGCCCGTTGATCGTGCCGATGCCAAGAACGAAATTAGCCGGCCGGAACTCGACCAGCTCCGTGCCTTCGTATTTAGAGCTGCCCGCCAACGCCCCGTACTCGTGGAAGGAGTGCTGATCGAGCAGCAGTTCGACCCGCTCGCGTACGGTCAATTTACCGCCGTCATGCTGGCGTTTGATATTCTCCGGCCCGCCCATTTGACGGGCGAGTTCCATACGGCGGCGAATCTCATCCAATTCCGGCTGCCAACTCATAGCTTTCCTCCGCGTCTCCATCCTATCAGGCGGATGAGAAAAGCCGCCAATCGAAGTTGCCACGGAATATGCGCGTCGATGATCCGCGCGTTCAGTTGGCTTGTCGGGCCGCTCGATGGCAAACTGATTCGGACGGAAACCCGGTTACAATCCATTTTGAATCGAGGTGAGACGATGAGCAGCATCGAGGAAATTCACAAACTGAAATACGGCGGCGCGGTGGACGCCGATGGCCATATCCTGGAGTCGGCCAAATGCTGGGAGGAATATTGCGAGGCCAAGTACCGAGCCAAAGCCATCCGCATGAAGGAGGATGAGAACGGGCTTGAATACCTGGAAGTGAACGGAGTGCCGTCACGCGTCAATCGCGGCGGCAACTTCGGCAACGTCGCGCAGATGGGCCAGGTTACCCGCACTTCGGGAAATTTCGATCGGCACCTGAAATACGGCGAGCGCGTACCGCTTGGGGCGTGCGACGCCAAGGAGCGGCTCAAGCGGCTCGACCTCGAAGGGCTTGACGCAGCCATTATCTACCCCAGCCTCGACCTCACCTGGGAAACTGACACCGACGATGTCGAATACTCACAAGCGATGTGCCGCGCGTACAACCGCTGGGCCACCGACTGGGCCGCGGACAGCGGCGGCCGCCTGGTTCCCGTCGCGCATCTCTCGCTGGGAGATCCAGCGGCGGCCGCGGCGGAACTCGAACGTGCGGTCAAGGCCGGCCACAAAGGCGGATGGGTTGTGCAGTTCACGATGACCCGCAAGCCGCACGGCCATTCCGATCATGATGTCCTCTTTGCCAAGGCGCAGGAGTTGGACGTGCCGCTGGGCATCCACGTTTCGCTCGAACCGCAATGGTGTTGGCCTGGCCGCTACGACAAGGAGTTCGTGCGTAAGCAGGGATGGTTCCTCAACGTGACCGCTTCCGACGCGATTCGCCATGCGCTCGCGAGCTTCATGCAATACGGCACGTTTGACAAGTTTCCCAGGCTCAAACTCGTGATTCTCGAAGTCGGCGCCGGCTGGGTGCAATATTGGCTCGACCGGATGGACGCGGTTTATGACAGCGTGGTAGGGCGGACGGTGCCGCTCAAGGAAAAGCCCAGCTTCTATTTCAAGCGCAACGTTTGGGTTTCCGCCGATCCTGACGAGAAATCATTGCCCGCGATGGTTGATCTGTGTGGCAGCGATCGTTTCTTCTGGGCGACGGATTTCCCACATCCCGATCATACCGGGAATTATATCGAGGAATTGGAAGAATTCGGGAACAAGATAACCGATTCGCGGCGGCGGCGTGACGTGCTCGGCGACAACGTGCGGCGCGTTTATAACCTTTCAACTTGATCCAAACGTGATCCCGCGGATCACGATCTGAGGATCTTTTCTCCGCCGCCCGCCTCTAAGCGGGCGGCGGATTATTATCGGAATGACGAAGAATCGAGGACGTGGACTAATTGACGGTCCAAACGTCGCCGCGATGAAGTAGCGACTCGAGGTCGCCTTCTCCCATTTTGGCCTTGGCTTCCGCCAACTGAGTATTCAGCGCGGCGTCGTAGGTCGGACGTGGCACGGAATAGAAAACCCCGATCGGCGTAGGCATCGGCGGCTCGAAATTCGCCAACATAAAGGCCAGTGCTAGGTTGGTTTCGTCGTGAACAACCAAGTCCGCTTCGCCGATACCGCCGCCGAGCGACACGACTTCAGCGCGGTTGCCATTCATCCGGATGCCACGATCGCGATTTTTGCCGAAGATCAGCGGCTTGCCGTCGGCAAGCACCAGTTGATGGTCCGCCTTGATCTGCTTGTCGCTCAGATCGTTGAAGGCACCATCATTGAAAATGTTGCAATTCTGCAGGATCTCAATGAACGAGGCTCCACGATAGGCGTGTGCCCGCTTGAGCATTTCACCCAAATGCTTCTGCTCGACGTCAACCGTGCGCGCCACGAAAGTGGCATGCGCGCCCAAAGCCACGGTGATCGGATTGAATGGGAAATCCACCGAACCTGCCGGGGTTGATTTGGTCACCTTGCCAACTTCGGAAGTCGGTGAATACTGACCCTTGGTCAGACCATAAATGCGATTGTTGAAGAGCAGGATTTTTAAGTCCACATTGCGGCGCAAGACATGGATTAGATGATTGCCGCCAATCGAAAGACCGTCGCCGTCACCGGTCACGACCCATACGTCAAGTTCCGGTCGCGTGACCTTAAGCCCGGTAGCAATAGCGGGCGCTCGTCCGTGAATCGTATGGAAGCCATAGGTGTTCATGTAATAAGGGAAGCGGCTTGAACATCCGATACCCGAGATGAAGACGACGTTTTCACGCGGAATGCCGAACTCCGGCATCACCTTTTGCACTTGTGTCAGAATCGCGTAGTCACCGCATCCGGGGCACCAGCGCACTTCCTGGTCGGAAACGAAATCCTTTCTGGTCAGCGCCGTAGCCATCTGATCAACCCTCCAGCGCGCGTCCGATTCGGTTGGTGAGTTCGCTCACCTTGAACGGACGACCCTGTATTTTGTTGCAGCCGATCGCGTCGATCAGATAATCGGCGCGCACCATCTTAAGCAACTGCCCCATGTTCATCTCCGCCACCATCACTTTTTTAAAGCGGCGGAGCTTTTCGCTAAGGTCACTCGGCATTGGATTGAGATAACGCAGATGAATATGAGAAACGCTCTTACCGCGCTCACGCATCTGCTTGACCGCTTCGCGGATCGAGCCAAAGGTCGAACCCCAGCCCAGCACGACCAGGTCGCCGCCGTTTTGATCGCCGAAGATGGGCGCGGGCGGCAATTGCTTGGCGATTCCGGCGATTTTGCGCGCGCGCGTCCGCACCATCAATTCGTTATTCGCGGGCGAGTAGCTGACGTTGCCGGTCACATCCTCACTCGACAATCCGCCGATCCGATGTTCGAGTCCGGGCGTTCCGGGCACTGCCCATGGCCGCGATAACGTCTCCGGATCGCGTGCATATGGCATGAAGCCTTCCGGATCGGTCCGCAATTCAACTTTGATCGGTGGCAGTTTATCGATATCCGGTAGCAACCACGGCTCGGAACCATTGGCCAGATAGCCGTCAGTCATCAAAATCACAGGAGTCATATAGGTGACCGCGATACGCACGGCCTCGTACGCACATTCGAAACAGTCACCTGGGGTGGCAGCCGCGACGATCGGAATGGGCGATTCACCATGGCGACCGTACATCGCCATCAGGAGGTCGGCCTGCTCAGGCTTGGTCGGCATCCCGGTGGACGGACCGGCGCGCTGGATATCCGTGATCACCATCGGCAATTCGGTCTTGACCGCAAGACCTACCGCTTCGGCCTTAAGATTCATACCCGGACCGGAGGTGGTCGTGATCGCTATGGCGCCACCGAATGACGCACCCACTGCGGCCGCGACGCCCGCAATCTCGTCCTCGGCCTGAAACGTATAGACGGGATAATTTTTGTAACCCGCCAACTCATGCAGCACGTCGCTGGCCGGAGTGATTGGATATGAGCCCAGGAAGAGCGGACGTTTAGCCTTCACCGCCGCCGTCACGAAGCCGATCGCGGTCGCGCTATTGCCGGTAATGTTGCGATAAACGCCAGGGATGATGCGTGCCGGTTGGACCTTATAGTTGTTGGCGAACATCTCGGTGGTTTCGCCATAATTCCATCCGGCCCGCAGCACCTTAAGATTCGCGTCGGCCAGTTCGGGTGTCTTTTTGAAGCGCGCCTCCAGCCATTTGATGGTGGTCTCAATTGGCCGCTGATAGAGCCACGACACCATCCCTAGCACGAACATGTTGCGACATCGGAAGACCGCGCGATTGTTTAGCCCGCTGCCATGGAGTGAGGCCGCCGTGAGCTTGGTCACGTCGACTTCAAAGACCTGGTACTTGTCCAGAGAATGGTCGCGCAGCGGATTTGAGGTATAACCGGCGCGCTTGAGGTTGGCTTCAGTAAACGCCTCGCGATCGACGATTAGCACCGCGTTGGCGGGCAGGTCATCGAGATTGACTTTGAGCGCGGCAGGATTCATCGCGACCAGCACGTTAGGTTCGTCGCCGGGCGTGAAAATCTCCTGACTGGAGAAATTAAGCTGGAATCCGCTGACCCCGGCTAAAGTACCCGCCGGAGCGCGGATTTCAGCGGGGAAGTCAGGGAAGGTCGCAATATCATTGCCGGCGAACGCCGATTCAGCGGTGAACTGCATGCCGGCCAATTGCATGCCGTCGCCGGAATCGCCGGCGAAGCGGATTACGATACTGTCGCGGCTTGAAGCCGGCTTGGACGCCGGGCCGCCAAGACCTGAGGAATGAGCGACCTGTCCGGCCGCCTCAGGTGGAATAGCCATGGCTCAATACTCCTCTTCGATGCCAGTTTTCTTCTATGCGAGGCTTTACGGTACGCACGTGGGCAAACCCAAGCAGTATCGATAAAAACAAGTATACTGTTGAAGTATAGCTAATACTCTCCAAACGTCAAAGGGTTATAATATCAGCTCTTCATCTTACCTGAAAACCGTTGAATTCTCCTTTAAATTCGCACCATTCCTCACGTGTCGCGGCGACTTCGGCAGCGGGTGGCCCACTCTTTGCCCATTGTGCGAGCCTTCGCAGAGCCTGGAGTGCGCCCTCCGCAACGATTTCGACCGAACCATCGCTTCGATTGCGCACCCATCCACTAAGCCCGAGAGCGTTGGCTTGAACCCCGGCCGCGTGCCGGAAAAATACCCCTTGCACGCGGCCAGTAGCGATGAGGTGCAAGCGAGCCTGAAGTTTTCGCTTTGCCGACACGATGATAACCGATAGCGGAGAGGGGATGTTCGCGAAATGCCGGTCTCACGCCCGTCAGTCGCTTTCCAGCAAGGCGAGAAACTGGCGCTCGGCGAGAGTTTTGACGCCGAGTTCGGTGGCCTTCCGCAGCTTCGAGCCAGGCTCGTCACCAGCGACAACGATATCAGTCTTACGGCTGACCGCGTTGGTCACGCGACCTCCGCCCGCCATGATTTTGCGCTCGGCGTCCTCCCGCGTCATCGACTCCAGCATACCTGTAATCACAAATGTTTTGTCACGTAACGCTCCACGCCCGTCGGCCACGGGTGGCGGCGACTCGATCCTCAGGTATTGCGCCAGACGTACCGCCACGTCGCGATTGCGCGGCTCATCGTAATACTCGCGGATACTGAGGGCGACCTCGGGGCCGATGTCGCGCACACCGCGCAAATCGTCCTCGCTCGCATTCATCAAGTCGGCCAGTGTGATGAAACGGCTGGCGAGCTGGCGCGCGGTATGCTCACCCACATGGCGGATGCCGAGGCCGTTGATCACGCGGTCCAGCGTTGTATCGCGTGAGCGTTCAATATTGTTCAACAGATTCGCCGCGCTTTTTTCGCCCAGGCGATCAAGGCCGATCAGTTGCTGCCGGTTGAGCTTATAAAGATCGTCCAGTTCCTTCACCAATCCAGTCTCGATCAATTGTCCGACCAGCTTGTCGCCCAGTCCGTCGATATTGAGGGCCGCTTTGGAAGCAAAATGCCGGACCGACTCGCGCATCCGCGCCGGACAATTCACGTTGACGCAGAAGTGACCAGCCTCGCTCTCTTCATGCATGATTGCGCCACCGCATTCCGGACAGTGCGACGGCATTTCGAATTCAGCGCCACGTGGACTGGCCTTTTGCGTCACGCGCACGACGTAAGGGATAACGTCGCCCGCGCGTTCGACCAGCACCGTGTCGCCCTCGCGTACATCCTTGCGTCTGATCTCGTCGAGGTTATGCAGTGAGGCATTTGAAACCGTCACGCCGGCCAGCGCGACCGGTTCAAGATTCGCCACCGGGGTCAAGGAGCCGATCCGTCCCACATACACCGAAATTTTGCGCACCTTGGTTTCCGCCTGCTGCGCTTTGAACTTGTAAGCGACCGCCCATCGCGGCGAGCGTGAAACCTCACCGAGCTGCGCCTGCAGCGCGAACGAGTTGACCTTGGCAACCACGCCGTCGGCTTCGTAGTCGAGCCCGTGGCGTTTCTCGGTCAGTTCGTTCCAGTATTCGAGCACCTCGTTGACGCCCTTACACCTCCGCGTGAGCGGATTGACGCGCAAGCCCAGTGCTTTGATGCCGTTGAGGAAGTCCAACTGTGACGCGAATTCGATACCCGTCATGGCGCCCGGCGAATGGCAGTAGATCTCCAGCGGGCGCGACGCCGTGACGCGCGGGTCGAGCTGGCGCAGCGAGCCCGCCGCCGCGTTACGCGGATTGGCAAAAGGCGGTTCGCCAGCGCGCACGCGTTCGCCGTTGAGGCGCTCGAACGCGCGCAACGGCAGGATTACCTCACCGCGCACTTCGAGCAGACGCGGCATCGGATGGCGCGCCTGTTTGATTAAACGCAGCGGCACGCTCTTGATCGTGCGGATGTTCGGTGTGACGTCTTCCCCATTAACGCCGTCGCCGCGGGTCGAACCGGCCGTAAGTGCGCCATTCTCATAAATGAGTTCGACCGCGAGGCCGTCAAGCTTAACCTCCGCCGCGTATTCGACCTCGTGTTCGCTTTTCAAGAAGCGCTTGATGCGGTGGTCGAATTCGATCATCTCAGCGGCGTCCATGGCGTTGGTCAGCGACAGCATCATGCGTCGATGCACCACGGTCGCGAATTTTTCGCTGGGCGCGGCGCCGACCCTTTGCGTGGGAGAATCAGGCGTCAAGAGTCCGGGATGTTCCCGCTCGAACGCTTCGAGTTGGCGCATCAGTTGGTCGTACTCGGCGTCGGTAATCTCGGGATCGTCGAGTACGTAATAGCGGTAGTTGTGATGGTTGATGTGCTCGCGCAGGCTTTCCGCCTCCGCATTCAGCCGCCTCAGATCATCAGTCATGGGATCTCGACCGTGACGTCATTTTTAAAAATATCTCGGGTGGATTTGTCAACGGTGTTTGAGGTACTTCCTGTGCATGGGCCGCTTGGGGCCCACTATCTTCGGCGGGAGCGCGGCGCTGGTTGCCGGGTGACCGTCCTGATACGTTGCCCCGCTCGGAAATCCGTCCTTTCAACGGTCGTTGACCCTGATCCTAGTGGCCCAGGGGCACCCCCGCTCTTTCGACCTCTAACTGGAGGCCTGTGGCCCGAGCTGACTTAAATCGTAAGAAATAAGAAGAGTGGATCATAGCAGCCCATGCATCACGCTTCATGAAGGGATGTTGGCAACGCAACTACCGACGAGGTCGTCATTTGCTCTGCGGCGGCTGGCAGGACCAAGTGACATTGCCGGTGCCCGTCCCGCCAGCGCGACCGTCGTGGTTGTGCTTGTCACCTTGACTGCGGCGGCTGCCGTCTGGTCGTTCGCCGAGCATAAGGGTGCAGCATCGTAGGTGATTCCATTCGGGAACGTGACGGTGGCAATACCGGATGAAAGCCCAACGATGCCAGTCAGCAGCGCGTTGATGTGCCCCGCTCGGTTTTGCGGCCAGCCGGAGTAAAAATTCATGCCGACATTTATGCCGGAGATCGTGCCTGCGTTGTCTTCTCCCCAAACCCCCGCGTCTGAATCTAGGTTGGTACCGATGAGTGTGTTGCCACTCACTTGGGCATTTTTGACCGTAGCGGATGTGTTGTTGAACCAGACTCCGGATATCACAGAGATGGACGAACTGGAGGCGGTAGCGTGCACGATAACTCCGTTACCAACCTCGTTGTTCGGATGCGCCAATCGGTCATCGTGGTACCAGTGCCATTGTTCGCATTGATAAAAATTCCAGCGCTCCTTCCCGTCCACGTCGGCCGCTTCCCGCCTGTCCGGGAGGAGGCCACATGATCACGCCAAATGATGGAACCTGCTGCTTCATGCGTCAATAGATAGAAAAACGACGTCCCTGTATGCCGAAGGGCCTTGGCCCGCTAGTGTCCTGAATCGTAAATGCCTGCTACACGAGATGCTCTTGTGAATATGGCACGGATGATAGGTGAACGATGCAACGTTACTATTAATTCAGTTTCAGGACACCAGGTGCCGGCGCAAGCCGCAGCTCCGGAGGCTGCTGCCGGTCTCGAGCGTTCGGTCCGGCCCCGCGACGAAGATTGGGGCACTGCAGGCAGCCCTGAGCGTGGTTGTTTACATTAGCGCGGCAGATGACGAGGCCCACGGGTATTGCAATCTTGCTGGAAGCTCCAGGCCAAATGTGCGGGCCTTGCAGTTGCGGATCATCCAGAGATGGCAATAAGCGATTTCGTCATCCCCAGAAATTTCTCTCTGACGATTCGTGCTTCGGGGAATAACTCCCGCATCTCCTTGGCTGTCAAAAGCCGCACGCGTTGCATCTCGCGCTGGAATTGCTGTCGCGATGGCACAAGCCAGCCGGCCGGGGTGAGCCACGCGGCGACCCAAGGCCGAACCCGCTTGGGGACGAATTGCACCAGCGGCGCCAGACAGTGGGGCTCAATAGGAAACCAACGGTTCGGGGTCTGAAGGAAATAGCACTCCGCGAGTCGCCGAATCTCAACAGCAAATTGCCGCTGCTCTTCCCACGTGCCAATATGCTCGATCAGCGAGTTGCTGAACACCACTTCAAACGCCCTATCCCGAAACGGGCAACGCAGGGCAT
>JBOHWM010000264.1:0-8159 GCA_050736555.1 Binataceae bacterium (SeqCode) | reverse complement strand
GAATCGGCCTCCGGTAAGACTCGCGGTTGGCTTAAACCGGCGGATTTGCGTGGTTTGAAACCCGCCGCGATATAATTGCCGGACTGGATACGGCGCGCCATCACGCATCTTAAACGTCCGGAGACGTCCGTATGGCTGCCAATCAGATCGATGATCCCTCCCGCTATAGCGCCGACGAGATTTTGCGCGATGGCGGTTCGATCCATATCCGCGCGATCCGCCCGGAGGATGACGCGCTCCTGCTTGAGCATTTTTCTAGTCTCAGCCAGCAATCCGTCTACTATCGGTTCTTCGGTATAAAACGATCGCTCAACGATGCCGAGCTCGCGCGGTTGACCCAACTGGACTTCGATAATCATGTCGCGATCGTTGCGACGCTGCGTGAAAATGGACGCGAGCGCTTTATCGGCGTGGGCCGCTACGTCCGTGGAACCGACCCGGCGCGTGCCGAAGTGGCGTTCGCCGTACTTGACCAGCATCAGGGCCGCGGGATCGGCACGATCCTGCTCGAACACCTGGGGCGGATTGCGCGCGACGCGGGGATCACCGAATTTGAGGCCGACGTGCTTGGCGATAACAATCGCATGCTCGAGGTGTTCGCGCGCAGCGGATTCAGAGTGCGCCGCGCGGCTCGCGCCGGAGTTATTCATGTCACATTTCCTACTGAGGAGACCGAGGAATTCGAGCAGGCCAGTCATGATCGCGAGCGTCATGGAATCGTGCGGAGTATCACGCCGATTCTAAAACCGCGTGCGGTCGCGGTGATTGGCGCCTCCCGTAATCCTCGCAAAATTGGCGGCGCGGTGATCGCGAACCTCAAGAGCTACGGCTTCAAAGGTTCCATTTACCCAGTCAATGAAAATACGGCCGAGGTATGCGGCCTCAAGTGTTATCACTCGATTAACGATATCGGGCTGCCGATCGACCTTGCCGTCATCGCGATCCCGGCCGCGGCGGTGGAGCGGGAGATAGCCGCATGTGCGCGGGCGGGCGTGCATGCGGTGGCGGTAATCACCTCCGGATTCGCCGAGGTGTCGGCGGTCGGCCGCGCGGCGGAAGAACGGCTTGTCCGCTTGGTGCGCGGCTCCGGGATGCGAATGGTGGGACCGAACTGCATGGGTGTGTGCAATACCGACCCGGAGGTGCGTCTGAATGCGACTTTCGCGCCCATCGAGCCGCCCTCAGGGCGCCTGGCGATGTTCACGCAGAGCGGGGCGCTCGGTATCGCTATTCTCGACCACGCGCGTGCGCGCAATCTGGGGGTGTCGAGTTTTGTTTCCGCCGGCAACCGCGCCGACGTTTCCAACAACGACTTGATTGCGTACTGGGCCGAAGATTCGAATACCAAAATCATCCTGCTGTACCTGGAGAGCGTCGGCAATCCAGGTCATTTCGGCCGCCTGGTACGCGAAGTGGCAAGGCTCAAGCCGGTCATCGCGGTGAAGTCGGGACGTTCGGCCGCGGGAACTCGCGCCGCTACCAGCCATTCGGGCGCCCTCGCCAATTACGACGTAGCGGTCGATGCGTTGTTTGAGCAGGCGGGTGTGATTCGTACCAACACTCTGGCTGAGCTCTTCGACGTTAGCGCGTTGCTCGCGCTTCAACCGCTGCCCGCCGGACCGCGAGTTGGCGTGGTTTCGAACGCCGGCGGTCCCGGCATCCTGCTGGCGGGCGCGTGTGCGGCGAGCGGGCTCGAGTTGCCGGAGTTGGCGCCCGCGACGGTCGCGCGTTTGCACGAATTTCTGCCCGAACGTTGCGGTTTCGGCAATCCCGTCGATATGAGTGCCTCCGCTGTCGCGGCGGATTTTGAACGGGCGATTACGGCGGTCGGCGCGGATCCTCACGTGGATTCGCTGGTCGCGGTGTATATTCCGCCGATTATGACCCGCGTGCCGGAAACAGCGGCGGCGATCGCGCGCGGCGCCGCTTCGATTCCACCCGGAAAGCCGCTGCTAACGGTATTTTTGTCATCGCAAAAGCCGCCCGCGCAACTGCATGAGGGAGAGCGTGGCAAGTTGCCAGTCTACGGTTTCCCCGAAGACGCCGCCAATGCGCTAGGCGCCGTTTATCGTTACGGATTGTGGCGTGAGCGCCCGCGTGGAACCGCTCATCCGCTGGGCCGCTTCACACGCGAAACCGTGCGAGCGGTGGTTGATCGGGTGCTGGCCGAGACCGACGGCCTTACCTGGGTCGAGCCGGGCGATTTGGCGACCGTTCTGCGAGCGGCGGGTATCCGCGTGGCGCAAGTCGAGCGGACCACCGTCGAGTCGGCGCCCGCCGTCGCCGAATCACTTGGAGCTCCGCTGGTGGCGAAGGCAATCGTGCCCGAGGCGGGGCGTGAACGCGATGTGGCGGCGGTGATCACGGATCTGCAGTCACCGGCCGCGGTTGCTGACGCCCTGCGCGTGTTGAGTGAACGGATGGGCACTATCGGCGCTCATCTCGAAGACGTATTGCTGCAGCGGCAGGTCAAGGACGGCATCGACGCAATGGTCGCGGTGAGCAGTGATCCGACCTTCGGGCCGCTGCTGATTTGCGGGGTCGGCGGCGAGATGAGTGAATTGCTCAAGGACGTGTCGTTCCGGCTTAATCCGGTCACCGAGGTCGATGCGGCGGAGATGGTTAAGAGCCTCAAGGCCAGCCCACTGCTCGAAGGTTATCGTGGTGCGCCGCCTGCCGATCGTGACGCCTTGATCTCGATACTGACGCGGGTTTCGGCACTGGTCGAATTGATTCCCGAATTAGCCGAGCTTGAGCTCAACCCGGTCAAAGTGCTGGGGCGCGGAGAAGGCGCTATCGTTATCGACGGCCGCATGCTGCTCAGGCCGCCGGTTCGTTCACGTCCCGCGAATTCCGGCTGAAGATTAGCCTTCGCCGTTTGACATCCGATTGGAAATGTTGCGCTATGGCGCACATTCCGCCCGGGATCGGAGGTTCTATGCCACTGGCGAAAATCAACGGAATCGAGCTCTATTATGAGACTCATGGCACGGGTCCGGCGCTGGTGATGGCGCACGGCGCCGGTGGCAACCACCTGAGCTGGTGGCAACAAGTGCCGGCGCTTTCACAACAGTTCCGCTGCGTGACGTTCGACCATCGCGGCTTTGGCTATTCGGGTGACGATTCCAATGGCCCCGGCCCCAACGCTTTTGCCGATGATCTGTTGGGGCTGCTGGATTATCTGGGAATTGAAAAAGCGGCGCTGGCCGGTCAGTCGATGGGCGGATGGACCGTGCTTGGACTCGCCAGTGCGCACCCTGAGCGCGTCAGCGCACTGGTGCTATGCGATACGTTTGGCGGCATGGATGATTCGGAGGTTATCCGCGCGCAGGCCAGACTTCGGGAAAACACCAGCGGAAACCTCTCGATCGTGTTAACGCGTGCGTATTCCACAGAGTTTCCGAAACGTGAACCGGCGCGCTGTTTCCTTTATCAGCAAATCTCCGGACTCAACTTGCATGTGCCAACGAATTTGATTCAAGTGATGGGCGCGTTGCGGCATCCAGTCGAGCCGATCGTCTCCAGACGCATTCCGACCATGCTGATAGTTGGAGAGGAAGACGTGCTGACACCGGCGAACGTGATGGAATTGATGGCGCGGCGACTGCCACATGCGCGATTTGTCAAGGTTGCCGGCGCGGGCCATTCAGTCTATTTCGAGCGTCCCGACGAATTCAATCGTCTGTTGAGTGATTTTGTACGCGAGACGACGTCGCAATAGAGCCAAGATGGCTTTTCGCTGTCGCATCGGCTGTCCTGATTTGCGACTGCGAACAGCTTTGAGCAGGCAAACTTCACTCGCAGTAGCCAAACGCGCATGGCCGGACTTTTGCGCTGTTGATGGCGCATCTGTCGCAGGTCTGTGGTGCGAGATGAGGGTGACGGTTCGATTGGCGGAAATAACGGCAACTTGCCTGGTGGCGCTATTGCTCTTGGGATGTGCGGCGCAGCCCCCACGGATGGTCAGAACGGTTGGACCCGACCTTAAGCCCGCCGCCGTTCAGCGCAAGGGGCCAGTCACTATCGTCAACTGGACCGCGCACGATCCCGACGCGAGCTTTTGATTGATAAAGCCCTAATCAGCTCACGCCTAATTTTAGTTGGACCACATCGACCTTTTCGCCGATTCACTGGAGTGCATTCGTCGGAAAGGCATCGAAGCTGAATCGCGGACTTGTGAAGCTCGCCAAGTCACTTTTGCGAAGCTGAGCGCAAGGAGCGCAACGTCAGTCGTCGCAGCACAGATTGCCGACGACTTGCAGAATCACTTCAGGACCGCGCTCGAAGGCTCCACGGCCGATCGACTCGTTGGGCCGGTGGGCCTGATCGTAATCGCCGGGGCCGCAAATCAGAGGCGTGATGCCGGCCTGCGCGAGCCAGGCACCGTCGGTGCTGAACAGCGCGCCGCGCGAACTGTGCGTGCCGGTCGCCTTGAACAATGCCAGTTCCAACATGGTGCCGCGCGGCGACAGCATCGCCGGCACGATGAACGGTTCGCCCACCTCGATCGTGGCCAAATGATTGGGCGAGCCGTAATCATGAGCATCGATCGCATCGATGCGCGTGCGGATCTCATCATAGACCACTCGCGGGTCGCTGTTTGGCAATGTGCGATAGGTCAGCCGCAATGCGCATTCCTCGGCGATGACGTTGATCGCGATGCCGCCGGCGATAGTGCCGAAATTCAGCACATCGTAAGGCGAGTCGAATACGTCTTCGAATTCGGCACTGCGAATGGCGTGGCGTTCGGCCTGATAACGGCCGATTGCCTCGATCACTTTGCCCATCACGGCGATCGCGTTGACGCCCTGTTCGGGCGCGCCGCTATGTCCCCCGCGTCCGCGCACGCGAATCTCGAAAACGCCGATACTCTTATGGGTATGCAGGACATGATACGACGTCGGTTCTCCGATCCAGCAAAGCGGCGGGCAGGGCGTATCGCCCAGGATTGACCGCAACTCCGGGGCGACGCGTTGTGCCCCCAGGCTGCCGACCTCTTCGTTGGAGGTGAAGAGGAATACCAGCGGACGCTTGAGCCGTTTGTGGTCAAGCGCGCGTGCGGCATCGACGCACTGAGCCAGGAAGCCCTTCATGTCCGACGTGCCACGTCCGAAAATGCGGTCGCCGTCACGCTCCATCCGCAGCGGTTCGTGTTCCCATCCCGGCTGTCCTTCGACCGGTACGGTATCAAGATGGCCCGAAATGATCAGGCCGTCGGAGCGCGGCGGCCCCGTCCATGCGACCAGGTTGGCTTGTTGTACGCCGCCGAAGTCGCCGCGATAGAGGTAAGTGCGGAAACCGTGTTGTTCGAGATGGCCGGCCAGATATTCCATTGCCGGGACGTCGCTGTGCGCGCTGACCGTATCGAAGGCGATCAGATGTGCGAGCACTTCATCAAGATAGGTGTTCATGGGCGTGGCTCCCGGGTAATAATCAGCCCGCTCCCGCGCAGCATTGGCGAGCCGTCGATGGCGCATACCGCTTGGGCGCCTTGGATCTGGTGCTCGGCGGCGCGGTTTGTCACCTGGTAGACCGCTTCGGCAATATGACCCATCCCATGCAGTCGCCCTTCGCTGAGGCTGCCGCCGAAGGTGTTGAGCGGCAATTCGCCCTCGAGCGCGATTGCGCCACTACGCACGAAATCTTCGCCTTCACCTTGTTGGCAAAAGCCGGCCGCCTCAAGCCAATACAAAGTTGATGGATTGAAGCCGTCGTACAGTTCGGCCACATCCATCTCCGCAGGCCCGAGCCCTGCCGCCGACCACAGCTTTTGCGCGAGCGACGAGCCGCAAGCCATGTAGTCGTCGAGCGCGTAATGCAGCAGCGCGCGGCGGCTGCTGGTGTTCTGACCGTAGCCGGCGATGTAGGCCGGGGGATGAGCAAGGTCGCGCGCACGTTCAGCCGTGGTAATGATCAACGCCACGGCGCCATCAACCGGGACATCACAGTCGTAGAGGCAAAGCGGATCAGCGATCCAGCGCGAATTGAAATAATCGTCTCGCGTCATCGGTTCCTTATAGAAGAACGCGCGAGGGTTCAAATTGGCGTTGCGGCGGCTATTGAGCGCCAACGCGGCCAGCGCCTCGCGCGAGGCACCATAGCGATGCATGTAGCGCTGCCAGGCCAGCGCGTGCCATTGGACGATGCTGTTGCATCCGTAGGGCGCGACGAATTGCGCATCGCCGCCGACGCGGGCCGCGCCGCCGTTTCCGCTAGCGCGTGGACGCGGACGATGAAGCGCGCGCCATACCAGCACATAGCGGCAAGCCCCGGCGATAAGCGCGTTCACCGCTTCGATAACCGGACTAGCGATCATGCCTGTGTCAATTTGCGCATACCAGTTAATATCGATGGCTATCGCCAGATGATTCATGATGTAGGCGACGTTGACGACGTCCTCACCGTCGCGATTCCCCGCACCCGCGAACGGCGACTCCGGATAGGTGGCGAGCCCGTCGATCAGCTTGGGGGCGACTTCGGCATCCGCAATTGCGGCGCGGCAGGCGTCTATTGCAAGCAAACCTAGCGGCTTTTGCGGCCGTCGCGTGATTTCCGAGTAACCGATGCCGACGATTGCGGTTTTCCCGCGCCCTTCCCACATGGCGACTCCTTAGCAGGGTGCTGAGAAAGTCATCTATATAGCCGTCACTGCCCGACGGAGCTCAACACCCTGCGTCAAAGATGGTCTCTTTCCTCCATCCTCTCTCCCGGTCTTTTCCGGGGGAGATAAGAGGGGTGCGGGCTGTGATTTATCCACCGCCTGCTAGGTCAGCCGGAACTGCGGCACGACCATACCGCCGCGATCCTCGAACCATACTTCAACCGGCGCGCCGACACGCACGCGCTCGCGCTCCGACAGCGCGAGATTCGAGACCATGAAAAGCCTCGCCTGCTCGCTCAATTCGACCACGATATTGACGAAGGGCGCCTCCAGCCCAAAGCCCGGCACGTCCCGCTGGTGCATGATAGTGAAGCTCCAGACCGATCCACGTCCGCTGACCGGAACAAAGTTAAGCTGTTGAGACAGGCAGGCGTCGCAATGCGGTCGTGGAGGATGATTGTAGTAGCCGCAGTCGCCACATCGCTGGACGACGAGCCGGCGCTTAGCCGCAGCTTCCCAGAAAGGACGACTGAGATCGTCGGCGACCGGCAAAGGCTTGATTTGATCGCTCATCGCTGACTCCAGACGCGCCTGCCTCTACGATAAGCAAGCGCGAGAAGGACAACGAGCGAATCTTAGGACAGAGGAGGGGGCTCTGTCATGCCGATGAGGTGCGGGCTATATGGTCAACGGGCGCGGCTCTCATAATACGCAGCCAACGCTTCCAGCGCGGCGGGTACGTTGGCGCGAAACGACGAGCCATGCATGATTGCCAGCACTTCTGGCGAGAGCGCGGCCAACCGCCGGACCATCGGCGCGGCGTTAGGTGGTATGCTGCTGAACGGCAGCATCTTCTCGATCGCGAGTGCGGGTTCAACGATGTCTTTGTCGGTCAGTGCCGGGCAGTCGCCAGTCTGAGTAAATAGATCGCTGCAAAATAAGGTGCGAGTGGTCTCTTCGTAGAGCAGGCCCGCGTCCCAGCAATGTGGTAGGTGGGGCGTGTCGAGATGGCGCACGCGTTTGCCGCCAAGATCAATAATCTCATCATCGGCGAGCGCACGCGAGGGACGCTCGATCATGTCGTTAAGCCAGATAGAACATCCAACACGGCCGTGCGCGGGAGTCGCCTGCGGAGCTACGGCCAACCAGTTTTCCAGCGCACCACATTCATCGGCTTCGACATGGCTGAAATTGATCCAGCGCAGCCGGCTCGGATCGATAATACGCGCGATCGCGGCAGAGACCAGCGGGAAAAGTCTACGCGGACCAGTATGGAACAACAGCGGCTGGTCGGCGTTTATTAAAAATTGGTTGAAGCTCAGGCCGGCCGGGCCAGCCACGCCCGGCACGAGCGTGGAAAGACGATAAATGTCGGGGGCGATCTCGTCGACCCTAGTCTCCATGTGCTCATCTCCTATTCAAGGCCGCCAATCTTGCGCGAAAGCATCTCATTTTGGTGCTATGCTGTCGAGCACGCGGTCAACCATTACAGCGCTGAGGCCGAGATAGTTGGCCGGGTCGGTCAACCGCTCCAGTGCTGTCCGGTCGAGATGAGCGG
>JBOHWM010000263.1:0-4137 GCA_050736555.1 Binataceae bacterium (SeqCode) | reverse complement strand
CCAGCGGTGACATCGTACGACAAGGCACAACCGTGATTGCCGCTGCTGCCAACACAGAAATCCGAGGCGCCCAGAAAGATGCGGTCGATGCCGCCGACGTAATTTTCGCTGACAGGGGAACATAGCGCCGGCTTATCGTTGCCATTGCTCAAACTGAAGGGGCTGCCGCTAACCGGAGTCGTAAGCATCGCGCCTGAGCTGTCGAATCCGAAGGCGTAGAGCTGCGGCGAGTTATTAGTGTCGTAGCCACAGGTGTAGATCAGGCCGGCCGCGGGACCGGTGGCGAAATAGTTGTTGTTAAAGCTGCCCGGACGGATGGGATTGTCGGCACCCGCACCGAGACTGGCCAATTGCACCGAGCCATTACTCAGTATGGGATCAAGCTGGACCAGGTATGATCCGTCTTTCGGATTGGCAACCTCATCGCCACTGGGATGGCCGCGGCCGAAGAAGAATACGTGCTCGCTGTTGGAATCGACAATCGGCGCTTCGTCCATTTGCGGATTGTCGCCCGGGAATAGATAGGTGGTTGAACCAACGCATGGCGGCGGTCCTGCGTTGGCGCATGTGCCTTTGGAAAAGCCGTTCGCGCGCACGTAATAGGCGGTGCCGGTGCTGGCATCGCCGACGAAAACATTCTGCGAAGTCGCGTCAAAGATCGGCGGAGTCATCACGTCATTGCTGCCGCCAATCTGCCTGTTCCATACGAGCACCGGCTGTCCGTGTCCGGTGTTGAACACCGGCTGGATGCTGTAAACCTGGCCATTGTCGGCACTCACATACGCGATATCGTCGGAGTAGTCCACGAAGGGAGAGGACAGCGAGGCCGCTCCGCTATTTGGAAGAGGAAGGCTGTATTCGCAGGGCAGCACGTTGGACAAGCAAGTCGGCATTTTTGCGCCGTTGGAGGCATCGGGGAAATTGGCCTCTGTGTTGTTCAAATCGCCGGCTTTCCATCGCAGGACGTGGAAGACCGAACCTGCCGGGCTGTTTTCCACGAAGGCGATCTCAGTACCGTCGAGCGACAGCACCGGCGAGCCGTTCAGCGTTCCGCCGTTGGTCGAGGCGTTGTAGGCGAACAGCGCCTGCGGAGCTTTGCTGCACAGCGGATTTGTCGACGACGGGCCACCGTACAAATTGTTAAACGCGATAATGTTGAAATTGCCGGGATAGGTGCTGCCGCCGGTTGGCAGGGTGAAGACCACGAAATCGTTGGTGCAACTCGGCGTGCTGCTGTTGGCGACGAAGGCGGCCGGATAGGTCGGGCTGGCCAAATCATAGACAGCATTGCCCATCGAGGTGTTCCAGTCGCGCTTGACTTTCACCACATGACGCTTTTTGAGCTTAGGGAAGTGCTTTTTCTTGAACTTTCTTCCGGCGAAAAATGAATCCAACTGCGCGCGGTCGCCGTTAACACTGGCCGCTTCGACCTCGCCCCGATGACGCAACATCTGCTGGATCCAATAGCGCGGTTGCTCCTGCACGACACCCTGGTTGGCTCCGTTCGATGAATAAACCACGTGGCGGCTGGTCCAGTCGTAGGGAAGCCCCTGGCCCTGATTCAGCGGGGCAGGCAGCCATTGCGCCGAAGCCACCCAGGTGAAGCCGAACAAAACAATCGCAACCACGGCCACTTTACACAAATTTCGCATCATATTGCTCTCTAAATCGGGCGCTTTTGGTCAATTCACCGCTGTTAATGCCGAAGACCACACTTAGTCGCACGAAACAGCTTTAGCGGTAATTTATTGTGTATAGCTACCACAATGCATCGACGTATGGCAACCACCCGATTCAGATGACGGATTCGGTCTGAAGCCAGTCCAAAGCTCGTCTCCGTCTATACTTCGCTCTTCCGCAAGCAAAAGTCTGGTGCCGCATTCCGAAGGGGCCAACGGCGACTATTCGAGATTTGCCTGATAAAGGCTGACGGCACATTCATAGGCCGTTTGTTCTTTGCCATTATAGTTGCGGCAACTCTGTGCCAGCGGAGTCATGAAGTAGATGACCTTGTAAAGTGCGAGCCACTGAGATCGGCCATCGTTTGGTCACGAGCCGGCGCTGAAAAATGATGAGAAGCGGCACTTCGAGCAAAGCGAGTGCTCTTCCTACCGTCGGCATGGAATGCCGTGGCGTCCGAAGGAGCGCAGGTATTGAAGCGCAATCCTTATGGGCCGCAGGACGTAATAGAGCGGAAGCAAACCCTTGGGCAGGCGGCAATATGAGCGGTCGAGAATGGTTGGCGTGAGCAAATGAACGGCGCAATAGCGGACGCGGTCGCGCCGCGTGTCAATCGCGTTCAAGCCAATTTTGAATAGGTCCGCCGTCGCGCGCTCATGCACCGTGAACATCGAGGCGGCAATCCGATGCGCCAGTGTCAGACTGGCATGATCGTCATGTGCCGCGGCTATCACTTCATTGGGAAATTCGGCCCCGATGAGGCCTTCAGCCAGAAGCACACCCACGCGCAACATGCGGAGCGCCCCGGTCGCCATCGCGCGTTCATTCACCAGCCTCCAGTCGCATCGCTCAGCATGCGGTGCCAGCCGCGCGATATCACAGACCTGGCTCAAAGACGGCCATCCGTGGCGTGACGCATGCACGCACAGATAAATGGTCAGGTCTTCGAAGCTGAGCGCGGGGATTGGGACGTCTTCCAAATCGACGGCGATGGTCCGCTCAAAGACTTCGTCACCGTTGGGCCCGAAAGCGTAGTGGAACGGGGAAAGCCGCCAATGCAGATCGACCATCACGGAAGTCTCGAGGTGGCGGAATTCGGCTTCGACGATGTTGAAATAGCGCGAGCGAATCGCGGCCAGGTCGTAATTCTCAGAACGATAGTCAAGTACGCCGAGTAGCGTGGCGGCGCCTTCGAGATCGCGCTCTCGCACGAGGATGTCCAGATCGGCGAACACCCGAAATAGCGGATCGCCGTAAGCGAGCACCGCCAGAACCGGCCCTTTGACCGCGATCAGTGGAATGGCCGCGTTGCTGAACGCCGCCGCTATCCGTTTTAGCTCCCGCAGATGGACGAGATTGCGCAGCAGGTTGGCGTGGCAATTCCGCACCATCGTGGCGATCGTGGAATGGCGGTTCGTAAGGCCGAGTTCGGTGATATGTGCAACCGCTTGTGGTGCGGCCTGATGGCGAATCGCGGCCGCGGCGAACCAGTTCCAATCGAAATCCAGACGTGAAGGATCGTTGCCGCAAAGCACGGCCAGGTTCGAGCCGCAGCAACGCAGCAGGAAGCGCGCTTCAACAGAGTAACGCGAAATGATGCGGTCAAATCCTTGAAATCGTCGAGCCCCGTGCTTTTCCAAGCTCAGCAATCGCCGCAACACCGCCTCGCCTACGGCTTACCTGTTGTTACGACCTAGAGGAAGGGTTAATGCTGTCCCACCGGGCTGCCGGGACGCGTCCGCTTGAGCAACAAAAAGGCGGGCACGAACACCAGCGCCATCATCGCCAACGTCCGATAAATATCGTTGTAAGCCAACAAGGAAGCCTGCTGCTGGATCTGCTGGTAGATCAACGCCAGTCCTTGCGCCTGATGAGTGATGAGGCCGTGGACCAGGTGCGATGGTGGCGAGCCCGGCATAGGGACCGGCGCCTTATCGAGCCGCCACATGTCGAAAGCCGTGAAATGCTGGGTCAGGTAGGCCTGGTGCGTCTGCTCGCGGCTGTTGAGCAAATTGGTTACCAGGGAGATGCCAATCGCCGAACCGGTATTACGCATCATATTGTAAAGGCTGGCGGCATAACCCATCCGCTCCTTCTCAACGCAGGCAAGCGCGGCGGCCGACATGACGGGAAAGACCAGGCCCGAACCGAAGCCCGACAAGATCATCGCCCAGCGTACGTTGCTCATCGCGATCCCCAGCGTCCATTCGCTCATCATCCAGAGCGACAACGCCAGAAACGCAAATCCCGCTCCGACCCACCAGCGCGTGTCAAAACCGCGCCGGGATAGCTGACCGATCAGAAACATGCCGCCCAGCGTGCCGAAGCCGCGTGGCAGAACGGCCAGGCCGGACTTCCATGGCGAATAACTGAGCAGCTCCTGGAAGAAGAGCGGATTCAGCAGATTAAGGCCGAAGACGACCATAATCATGACCAGGATCATCGTGACCGAGATAT
>JBOHWM010000262.1:0-4634 GCA_050736555.1 Binataceae bacterium (SeqCode) | reverse complement strand
GCGTATCCCGGCGGTCCCGCATGCAGCATCAGATGCTGCACCGGTTGCGGATTGTCGGGCGCGGTTGCGGTCGAGAGCGGCAGCGCGAGCGAGACGATTTCACCATTTTGGGCCAGGCGTGCCGCCGCCGCGCGTTTCGCCGGGGTGATAAAGTTAAGCGCGCCGCGCTCGTCCTCTTTACCCCATCGTCCCCAATTGCTGATTTTGTCGTAGGCGGACCGGACCTCGGCCGCGGTCAATCTTGGCGCCATGGATAATTCCTCCGATCGCGTTTCAGACATTCAACTCTCAACGCAGCTCGCAGACTTCTGATTCCGAACGCAACTCGCGGACTCGCCTGCTCGGCTCCGCTGGTGTCGCTCCGCCTGGTGCGGCCGCGTTTCGTTGTGCGCCTTTGAGATCGACACGCCATGATACGAACGCGTCGCAAGCGACTTTGCTATAGCATGGGATTTGCGAAAACGAACAGCGGCATGGATGTGAGTTTTCGCGAAGCGATCCAGGGAGTCAGACCAAAGTGGGCAATCGGGATATCGAGGCGGCGCGCGCCTTTCATGAGATAACCGCGCATTCCTACACCAGCGTACGTTCGGGCGGCCATCGGCTGGATTGGGACAACCGGCCCCTGCCTTACAAAATTTACCCGGAGGCGGGCGCACTCAATCTGCCACGCGATCTCACGCTGCCCGTGATGCCGACGTTGACGGCGTTAACGGCGCCCGACACTCCACCGTCCGGCTCGATTGATCTGGGCGCGTTGACGCGGATGCTCTTTTGTGCCGACGGCTTGACGCGGCGCAAACGGGTCGGTGGCGAGGATTATCATTTTCGCGCCGCCGCTTCCGCCGGTGCACTCTATCCGATCGAGCTTTACGTCGCCGCTGGAGATATCGATGGCGTTGAGCCCGGGCTCTATCATTTCTCACCCGCCGATCTGAAATTGCGCGGCTTGCGCCGCGGCGATTGGCGCGAATTGATCGCTCGCGCATCAGCGGCCGCCGCACCAATTATGGAAGCGCGCGCCGTACTAATCATGAGCGCGATCTTTTGGCGCAGCGCATGGAAATATGGTGCTCGCGCTTATCGTTATTGTTTCTGGGACGCGGGCACGATTCTAGCCAACCTGATCGCGGCCGCGCGCGCGGAAGGCGTTGCGGCCGAAATCATTACCACTTTTGCGGACTCCGAAATCGAGCTTCTGCTCGGAGTCGATGGTGAGCGCGAGGGCATCGTATGCATGGTGCCGCTAGGGCGCACGGTTCCCGCACACGATGCCACCCCGGTCCTGCGGCCGCTCAGCCTTGAAACCATCCCGCTGTCTTCGCGTGAGACCGCCTATGGCGAGCTTGTGAAACTGCACCGCGAGTCGTGCCTTGACGCTGACGAGATAGTGGGAGTTGCGGCGCGCATTGAAACGATGCCGCCGACACCCGCTGACGAAGGCTTCACTCCCGCACCGCTTCCGGCCGATCAGGGCTTGGGGCTGGGCGATACGATTCTCCGCCGTGGCTCGACGCGCATCTTTGCTCGCGCGGCGATTGAAGCCGTGGAGCTAGCGACCTTCATGGCCCCCTTGGCGTATCCGCCACGCTCGGACTTCCCACCATTAACCGATACTTACCTGATCGTTAACGCGGCCGAGGGGATGCCGTCCGGAGCCTATTACTATCGGCGTCAATCGGGCGCTTTCGAACTGATCAAGCATGGCGATTTCCGTGCGCAGGCGGGTTATCTCTGTCTTGAACAGGCGCTTGGCGCTGATTGTGCCGCGCTGATTTGCTACATGACCGATCTCGAACGGACACTCGCCGCGTTGGGTAATCGCGGTTATCGCGACGCGCATCTTGAGGCTGGTATGCTGGGCGGCCGCGTCTATCTGGCCGCCTATGCGCTTGGGCGTGGCGCCAGTGGGCTGACCTTCTATGACGAAGATGCTACAGCGTTCTTTTCCCCGCATGCCGCCGGCAAAAGTCCGCTTCTGATGGTCGCGGTCGGAGTTCCGTGGACTAGCCACGAAAGCGAGGAGTAAGCCGGCTTCCGGGGCGTCCATAGCTAGTCAGCCGGTGCCGGCTGTGGCGTCGCGAAGATGCCGTTTGCTTCCGCGTGATAATCGACTACGCTAGGAGTGCTCTCTTTAGCTCTAAGTGCTTAACGTGGGAATCACGCCTTTGTCTTCTAGGTTGAACGCTCCGCTGGTCACATCAATGCTTGCGGCGGGGCTGGTTCTGCTGTTGAGCGGCACGCTACTGGCCCAGAAGGCGGGCGAAGGCGCAGTCCCACTCACCGCCGAGCCGCCCATCAGCGTCAGGCCGGCGGCACCATCGATTCAACCTCATCGCTCGTTTCTTTATACGATCAGAGCAGGGGATTCGCTTGGCTCTATCGCGAATCAGTTCGGCGTTCCAATCGACGAGTTGACCCGTCTGAACCATCTCGACGCCGACGCGGACCTGTACTCCGGCTCGACCATCCGGATTCCGAATCCCTTCATCGCGCACGAACGTGATTTAAGCGCGCAAATCGACCGTCTGACGGCTGAAAACCAGCAAGCCGAAGCGCAATCCGAAAAGGCGCGCACGAACGCACAATTGTTGTCCACCAAGGTCGGTGAACTCTCCGCCGCCAATGCCGAATATGACCATGAGTTGCGCACCTTGCCGTGGTGGCGTGGTGCAACCGTGACCGCCGTCGCGGCGGCGCTGGTGATGTTCGGTGTGATGCTGGTCACAATATTCGAATGGTGGATCCTGCGCGGCCGTTTTCGCGCGGTCGCCGAAATGAACGATTCATTGCGCCGGCTCGATTACAAATACCGGGCCGCACTGGCCAAAGCCGAGTTGCGCTTGCAGGAACTTTACGGCCGGCGACGCCGTGGCATTCAAGACGGCCAGGAACGCGCCAAAATCCCCGAGGAAGTTGAAATCGAGCGTCTCAGCTTCGAACTAAAGGAGATTCTCGCGCGTCACCTCAGGCGTTTGGGCTCGTCCAGCCGCCGCGCCGATCGCGCCCGGTGGCGCGAAATCGTCGACGGTATCGGTTCGCCGGTCGAAGCGCGTTCGCTGAGGCGCTGAGTAGTTCCGCACAGGCTCATCTTTCATTCTGAACGGAGTCCGCATAGTGAACAATTCCGGGAAAAATCGTCAGAAACACAGGATAATCCCGGGATTCTTCGCCTGCGCTCAGAATGACAAACCATAACTTGCACAGATGTTTCCTAGTAACCACTCGGCGATGGGTCTGGTAGTCAGCATTTTAACTTCGCTGACACACACGGGGGAAAGCACATGAAGCGCATCATAACCTTGGCTGTGGGGACGATTTTGCTCGGCGGTTCGACCGACTTTGGCGTTTAGCCTACGCGCATCCGGCCGACGCTCTCGCTCGTTGTCAAAAGCACGAGGCTTGCTGTCCGCACAGCTCGTGTTGCAACGGTGGCAGTAATAGGGCCACGTGTCCAATGCACAAACATGCGTAGCTATAGCTAGACTGTGGCTTTTCCGCCATATTTCAATCGCGAGGAAAGTTGGCCCGCTCTATAATCGGGACCGAAGCGATAGTGCTTCGTCAATTGTGGACTGCCCTCCCCGTGATGCACAAAGGGCAGCCAATAGGAGAACCTTCATGAACAAGTTCGCTGTTGTTGGGCTGGGATTGCTGCTGTCCGTCGGGATGACCGGGATGGTGTTCGCCGCCGAGGCAACCGGAACCCTCGAAGACGGGTTTTGCTACAATACGATGGGGGCTCATGGTGCTAGTCATAGAACGTGCGCGATAGAATGTGCCAAAAAAGGGATTCCGGTGGTGCTACTGGAGAAAGATGGCAAGCAAGTCGTGCTGCTGCCAGCCCAGGATAAGGCGTCTCTCCCAAGCTCCGTCCTGGACAATATGGAAGACAAGGTCACGGTCACGGGCGATGAGCTCAACAAAGGCGGCAATACCTACTTGACAGTAAAATCGGTGAAGAAGTTATAGTTCGCTGATGTTCCACTCGTGGGGTTGCCGCGGCCCATCGCCAGTTGGCGCTACCGGGCGGCCAGGTCCTTTGGAATATCCATCCGCTGGTCGTCCACTATCCGATAGCACTGCTTGCGGCGTCCGTGTTCGTATATTTTCTCGCGTGGATTGGGCGACGCGAATCATGGGCGTGGGCGGGTTGGTGGATGCTGGGACTGGAGACACTCGGCGCCGCGCTGGCGATCGCGACGGGCCTTTATGCCACCGCGGGCGTGATGATCGCGCCCGCGGTGCGGCAGCACATCCTCCACTATCACAAGCGTTACATGGTCGCGGTTTTGGCGCTGAGCGTGCTGGCATGCGCATGGGCGATGATGGCGCGTCCACTCCCGCGATGCGGCAGGCTGGGCTTTTTGGCGTTGCTGGTGCTGATGGCGGTGCTGATCGTCAAGGGCGCTGACTATGGCGACTGGATGACTTATGCCTACAACGCCGGAGGCAGCCTGCCGCAGCCGATCGAATTTGGACAATACGCCATATCGACGTGAATTGGCTAATCCATATAGAAGCGCTAAATCCACCTTGCTCTTCGCCAAACCGGGGTGGCTGCCGGCGGCCCGCATGGCTGATGATTTTTGCCGGAATTCTTCTGGCATTCGGACTTGCGGGGTGTGCTGCGA
>JBOHWM010000261.1:0-4572 GCA_050736555.1 Binataceae bacterium (SeqCode) | reverse complement strand
GTCAGCACCACGGTGAACGCGAAGAACGCGTTGAGGCCCATGCCGGGTGCGAGCGCGATGGGATAACGCGCGACAATGCCCATGAGAATGGAGGCGAATGCCGCCGAGAGACAGGTGGCCGCCGTTGCCGCGGCGCGCGGCACGCCGGCGTCGGCCAGGATGGCCGGGTTGACGAGCACGATGTACGCCATGGTGAGGAATGTGGTGACGCCGGCCAGGATCTCGGTGCGCCAGTTAGTTCCCAGATGGCTGAACTCGAAGTAATTTTCGATGCGCTTGAGCATAGGCGGGTGCTATTAGGAAAGCACAAGGGGGGCGGGGGGCAAAGAAGAATGTTGGTGGAGGCGGAGAATTGTGGGAGCGATTGCGGTTGAATGCTGCGCTAGTCGTGGCGGAATCCTGGCGAGGGCGGTCTTGCTCTATGAACAGCCGCATCGCTGTCGACGGCGGGCTGGGAGGTCAATAGTCGGTAATTTGTGGGCAGGCAGTGATCCGATCGGATGCCGAACCACGGCGCAAAGCTCGTTTGTCGGGATTAATTGCGTCTGCTTGCCGAGTTGCGTGATCGATTTGCCGCCGCCTTCTATACTGGCGATACGCGGCACCCTCAGGTCCCAATGAAGCTGAGCGAATTTTTCAATTCCGAGCTTGTTAGCCTTCCCAAAGGGGGCTTCGACGACGCAAAGGATACGTTCGATCAGTTTTTGGAAGGGCTTTTTGAACGCTATCAACGCCAGCTGCGGTTGATAGACGACCCCGAGTTCCCGGATCTCAAATCAGCGCTCCCAGATTTAGTGCGGGCTTCGCAAACGCTTTCAGCCTCCGTGGTGAAGGCGGTTCGATCCTCGTTGAACGGTCACGTACACGCGGCTTATCAGGAGATATCCAGCGAACTCTCCAAAATCGACTGGACACCGTTTCGCTCCACGCTCAAGGAAGCCAACGAGCCAATCAATCTCAGCGACCCATTTTCGCCCTATCGATATGCGATCGATCACCCACCGCTTTACAGGATTCGCCCAGACAGGGGCGATTTCAGGACCCCTGATAGAGGCGATATATTTCACGTCCCCTTTGAGAAGCGCCGCCTTGTAGGCAATCAGCGCTACAGCATTACGGGCCTACCTTGCCTTTATCTGGGAAGCTCCCTCTGGATCTGTTGGGAGGAGCTTGGACGCCCCCCACTCGACAGCCTCTGGGTCTCTCGATTCCGCATCGCAAAACCCGTCAAGGTACTAGACTTTCTGTTTTCGCCACATCAAGTATGGCGAATGTTCGAAGCGCTCCGGCGCGGAACCCCTAGCGCCGCCGATCGCAGCTCCGAGGAAATGCTGAAGACTCGGTTCAACGCGGAATTTCTTGAATCCTACGCCCATTGTTGGCCGCTGTTCGCGGCCTGTTCTATAAGACGCGAGCAGCGTGTTGGCCCGTTTGTTCCGGAGTTCATCGTCCCGCAGCTTCTCCTTCAATGGGCTGCACAGGAAGGCCAATTTGACGGCGTCCGGTACTTCTCAGTACGGACTCCTACAGAGGGGGCTCATCTTCTGGCACATTCCAACTGTGTTTTTCCTGTAAAAACGATATCGATTAGAGGTCATTGTACCGAGCTAAAGCAAACTTTTGCGCTGACCGAACCAATTTCCTGGGAAGCGTTGACAGCAGTTAACTTTGGCGACCGGCAGGTCATCACCAATAGAGACTCAAATGCATTCGCTCCGATCAAGCTGAACGAAGACATTGAACTGCGGTATTCACAAACCGATTTTTTCAAAATCGAGCTCAAGCTCGAAGCCGTTGAGAGCAGGCCGAACTGCTCGAGAACCATCAATCCCTAGCGGCAGGTGGCCCGCTCATCGATTCCGATGATAGCCCCAGGCAAAATCGAGGCTGTGCCCCGTTCATCGCGGCCTTATGCGATGAGCGGGCCGCGCGCGTGGCCCCACCCAAATCTCCCCGGCCCGTTCTATCACCATCGTGGATGCCCAGTTTTTTGGAGATTAACGCGCTTCGCCTTTGGGCCAGTCCCACCCTGGCCGCAAAAACAAAGACCCGGCGAGGGTGGGACGCCAGGCACGAATTCCCGATCCCGATAAGGACCGCGGGAAAAGCAAGTTGCAACTATAATCAGTTGCAGAATATGGGAAATCGAGGTAATATCCAGCCATGAGCAGGAAAGAGAAGGCGCTTGCAAGATTGATGCAGGCTCCCAGGGACTTTACCTGGGACGAGCTGAACACGGTTATGTCGGCCTTCGGATTCGCGCTCAAGACTACCGGGGGCTCAGGCAGGAAATTCATCCACCGCGAGACAGGTGTAACGCTCTTCATGCACGAGCCTCACCCATCTAAAGTTCTCAATGCTTACCAGGTGCGTGAAGCAATGGACCTGCTCAAGAAAGAGGGATTCGTAAAATGACCGGGACACTCAATCACAATGGATATACGGGCTCCGTCGAGTTCAGCGAGGAAGATGGACTCCTCAACGGAAAACTCATCGGAATCCGCGATGCGATTACGTACGAGGGCAAGGATGTAAAGTCGCTCACCCGCAACTTCCGTAAAGCTGTTGATGAATACCTGGCCTTCTGCGAGGTGGAGGGAAAGACGCCGGATAAGCCATTCAAGGGATCTCTCAACATTCGTATCTCGCCGGAGTTACATCGCACTCTTGCCACACGAGCGGAACAAAAGCAGAAGTCACTCAACGCGGTCATCAGCGATGCACTGGAATCCTCGTGCCGGTGATTACAACCGGCAGGTGGCCCGCTCATCGATTCCGATGACAGCCCCAAGGCAAAATCGAAGCTGTGCCCCGTTCATCGCGGCCTTCGCGATGAGCGGGTCGGGCGGATGCCCCCACCCAAAAATCCCCCAAGCCGTAATCTACGAATAGGAGATAGGAGATCAAATATGACACCGCAATCCATCGATCTGTGCGTCAACCCCGCTGACGAAACGATCCGTCTCGGGCCGCTCGCGGTTCGTTTCCTGGTCACCGGCGAGAACTCGGCTGGCACCATCGCGGCCTTTGAGGTCGATGTCCCAGGCGGGCAGCGCCTGATGGCTCCCGCCCACAGCCACGACCACTACGAGGAGACTATCTACGGCATTTTCGGAGTGTTGACCTGGACCGTTGACGGCAAGCACATCGACGTCGGGCCGGGACAGGCGCTCTGCATTCCGCGCGGCGCCGTTCACCTGTTTGACAACAACACAAGCGAGGATGCGAGGGCGCTCTGCGTGATTACGCCGGCGGTGCTCAGCCCGCGGTATTTCCGCGAAACTGCCGAGGCCATTCACGCTGCCGCTGGCGGGCCGCCAGACCGGGCAAAGATGGCCGAGATCATGCGCCGACACGGCCTCACTCCGGCGACGCCTCCGACCCAGGCGTAGAGCCACGGGACGGCAGGTGGTGCCCCAGGTCCCCGATTTTGAGACCTGGGAAGCTGCGAATCAAACGTAAAGCGCCTTTATCGCAACATCCGGGGCCGTCAGCATAATACCGCGAGGCGGCGAACCGCTATGCCACCTTCAGCCTGGTCAGTTTGAGCCGGTCGCGCCTGACGTGGGCAAGGTCGTATTGCGCCTGTTGTACAAGCCAGCCTTGCTCGCGCCGCCGAAAACCCTGGACAGCCGCACGGCCATTTCCGGCGATATGCCGCGCTTGCCGTTCACCAGCTCGGAAAGCGTGTTGCACGTCACGCCGAGTGCTTCAGCGGCGTCGGTGATGGTAAGGCCCAGAGGTTCAATGCACTCCTCAAATACGATTGCGCCGGGGTGGGGCGGGTTTTTCATGGTCATCGTCATGGCTCAAGTCCCCTCAGTGGTAATCGGCACAAAGCCCGATTACCGGCTGGCGCTCAACTCTGCCGCCGCGGTGGCAAATCCGCCAGCGGCCTGCGTAACCCCGCAGAGATGGACTTGAACGCCCAGTTCCGCGAACATCGCAGCCTTGACAGCGAGCGCCTTGTCAGCAGCCGCACCGTCCGGCGCATAGGCCACGTTGACGTGGTTAGCGCGATGCCGCGCCATCAACTGGTTCTGGCTTACGCCGTGCAGAATCGCGTGCATGAGCGGCCATTGCCGCGTGGTCTCTTTCCAGCGCCGCTCGGCTTCGGTTTCGGGCAGGCTGACCGCAGTGCCGCGTCCCAAATCCACGTGCAGCGCACCACCTTCGACGAAGACGCGGCTCCAGACGATCTCGCCCGGCTTGCTCACGCCTTTGAGCGAGCCGCCGCCGAGCGGGAAGTACATCGCAGGCTGGCGTTCGCTTCTTGCGCCCGCGTAACCGCCGGCGAAGTGATTGGCGGGCGCGGCGCCCGAGATCTGCAACACCCAAACAAAATCGTCGATGCTACCTCCGTCCGGACTGGCACCCTTGTAGTGCTCGCCCCAGCGCACGTCGTGCAGCGTTGTGGAAGGATCGAAGCCGAGCGCGTTCCAGCAGCGGTTGGTGATGAGCTCGTCCACGCCCGCGCACTCGTCCACTTCGTTGAAGTGCGGCAGCGGACCGCCGGGATAAAGCTCAGTGCTCGTGCCCTCGGCAAAAACCGGAGGACGGTCGGCGTTGTTC